>NZ_VWWG01000036.1:0-51462 GCF_011753085.1 Burkholderia sp. Tr-862 | reverse complement strand
CCGCATCGACGCGGTCCACGCGACCGCCGGTGCGGCCCGCGCCCGAGCCGCGCGAGCGCCGCACCCCGTTGCCGCGCCCGCCGGGCGCGCCACCAACCGAATTCAGCTGGAGAATGACCGTGTTTACCTGCAGAAACCAGAGCTGCGGCACGCAGTGGGAGACGTCCGACGTCGTAATCAAGGACGAAGGCCAGGGGCTGCTGTTCCGCTGCCCGCTGTGCGGCGCGCGCAACTATCTCGAGCGCTTCGACGCGGAAGACGGCACGGTCGTCTACGAGCAGATGGCCGGCCGCCCTTACCTCGGAGACGTGGAATGACCCAGCCGACCGCCACGCCCTTCAGCGCGCTGCCGCTGACGCCCGCCGCGCTCGCGAACCTCACGCAGCTCGGCTACGTCGACATGACGCCGATCCAGGCCGCGAGCCTGCCGATCGCGCTGGCCGGCCACGACCTGATCGCACAGGCGAAGACGGGCAGCGGCAAGACCGCCGCGTTCTCGCTCGCGCTGCTGGCGCGCCTCGACACGCGCCGCTTCGACGTGCAGGCGATGGTCCTGTGCCCGACGCGCGAGCTCGCCGACCAGGTCGCGCAGGAAGTGCGCCGCCTCGCGCGCGCCGAGGAAAACGTGAAGGTGCTGACGCTGTGCGGCGGCACGCCGATGCGCCCGCAGGCGCAGAGCCTCGAACACGGCGCGCACATCGTCGTCGGCACGCCCGGCCGCATCATGGATCACCTCGACCGCGGCAACCTGAAGCTCGACGCGCTGAACACGCTCGTGCTCGACGAAGCCGACCGGATGCTCGACATGGGATTCTTCGACGACATCGCGAAGGTCGCGCGGATGTGCCCGACGACACGCCAGACGCTGCTGTTCTCGGCGACCTATCCGGACGGCATCGCGAAGCTGAGCCAGCAGTTCCTGCGCAACCCGAAGGAAGTGAAGCTCGAGGAGCGCCACGACAACAGCAAGATCCGCCAGCGCTTCTATGAAGTGACGGAAACCGAACGTCTGCACGCGGTCGGCCAGCTGCTGAACCACTACCGGCCGGTGAGCACGATCGCGTTCTGCAATACCAAGCAGCAATGCCGGGACCTGCTCGACGTGCTGCACGCGCAGGGCTTCCACGCGCTCGCGCTGCACGGCGAGCTCGAACAGCGCGAGCGCGACCAGGTGCTGATCCAGTTCGCGAACCGCAGCTGCTCGGTGCTGGTCGCCACCGACGTCGCCGCGCGCGGGCTCGACATCGCGCAGCTCGAAGCGGTGATCAACGTCGACGTGACGCCCGATCCCGAGGTGCACGTGCACCGCATCGGCCGCACCGGCCGCGCGGATCAGGAAGGCTGGGCGCTGAGCCTCGCCAGCATGGACGAGATGGGTCGCGTGGGCGCGATCGAGCAGGCGCTGAAGCGCGAAGTCGAATGGCATCCGCTCGCGGACCTGAAGCCGGCCGGCAACGACACGCTGCTGCCGCCGATGGAAACGCTGCAGATCCTCGGCGGGCGCAAGGACAAGATCCGCCCGGGCGACGTGCTCGGCGCGCTGACCGGCGATGCAGGGTTCGACGGCAAGCAGATCGGCAAGATCAACGTGACCGAGTTCTCGACTTATGTCGCGATCGAGCGCGGCGTCGCGCACGACGCGCTGCGCAAGCTCAATGCGGGGAAGATCAAGGGCAAGCGGGTCAAGGTCCGGTTGATGGACGAGGAGTAATTTCGAGCGGCGCGACTGTCACGGCAGTCGCGCCGCCACATCACGCCAGCTCGGGATACCCGTGCGCGGCCGCGTCCCGCGCGAACCGGGCAATCGTGTCGTACGCGCCCGGCGGCAGGCGCTCGAATCCCTTCAGCCGCAGCACGGTCGCCCGCTCCGGATCGACCGCGACCGCGTGATCGAGCGCATCCCGCAACGCCTCCACCCGCCCCCATTCCAGCGCCTTCGACGCAATCAACGGCAACCCCGGCGCCGACGCCGTCATGCCGATGATCCGGATGTCGTTCAGCAGCTCGGGCAGCGCATCGCGCACGTACGCGAACGTCACGCAGTCGATCGCCGCGCAATCGGCGTCGCCGGCCGCCAATGCGCGCAGCACGTTCAGGTGCGAGCCGAACGACACGACAGAACCGAAGAAACGTCCGTCATGCGCATGCGGCGCGACCGCATGCCGGAACGCGTTCATCCCGCTGTGCGAATCCTCGCCGTTGAATGCGGCCCGCAATCCGCGACAGCCTGCCAGCGTCGTCGCACCGCCCGCATGCACGCGCGCCGACACGGCGAGCACGCTGGCGTAGCGCGCGCCGTCGCAGCCGGGCGCATCGAAGGCCGGCGTCGCGATCAGGTGCACGGCATCGCGCAATCCGAGCATCCGGTACGGATAGCCGCACGTCTGCGACAACAGCAGGTCGTTACGCCGCCACAGCGCGTGCAGATCGCCGAATGGCTCATCCAGCAGCCCGACGCCGGCAGGCCCGCCGGTGCGCGCGAATGCGTCGAGCGCGTCACGCAGCAACGCACGCCACAGTGCGGCGTGGCGCGGCGTCACGTTGTACATCGGCAGTCCGGCGATCCATTGGCTCATGCGCGCATTCTACGCATCGGAGGTGCCCGGGAGAAAGCCGGTTCGCCCACATTTCGGCAAGGTTCGGCACGCGGCGGAGGCTGCCAATGCTTATCGGTCGCGCGGCGATAAGCAAATGCGAATTGCTTGGTTGGTCTGACGATGCAGCCCGGTTAGCGTTCCACTGTCGCAACGCGGTCGCATGCCGCCGTAGCGGTCGACCGCGAGCCGCGACGCCTGTCGGCCAATCGCATCGCGCCCCGTACCGGCGCGATCGTCCGCTTCCCGCATCGCCCGCACTACCCGTTTCATCCCGCCTCAGCACCATGGCCGAATACTTCGACGTCGACCACGCGCGCGCGATCGCCACGCTCGACGCCCGCTTCACCGCCCGCACCGAGTGGCCGACCTGGCTGCTGGTCGTCGCGATCTACGGCGGCTGGCTCGCCGTGCTGCTGCTCGTGCGCGCCGGACGCGTGCCGCTCGCGGCAGCGACGCCGCCGCTGATCCTGCTCGGCGCGTGGCACATGTCGCTGCAGCACGAGCTGCTGCACGGCCATCCGACGCGTTCCGCGTTCGTGAACCGGCTGCTCGGCTATCCGCCGCTGACGATCTGGTATCCGTACACGCTGTACCGCGACACGCACCTCGATCATCACCGCGACGAGGACCTGACCGTGCCGGGCGTCGACCCGGAAACGAACTACGTGTCGCGCGAGCAGTGGGCGCGGCTGCCGCGCTGGCGTCGCACACTGACGGTTGCGCGCACCACCTTCGTCGGACGTCTCGTATTCGGGCCGCCCATGAGCGTCGTCGCAATGTTCGCCGACACGTTGGGCACATTCCGGCGCGGCGACTTCCGCTATCTGCGGATGTGGATCACGCACGCCGCCTGCGTGGTCGCGCTGCTCGCATGGCTGCAGTGGGCGATCGGCGTGCCGTGGTGGTACTACCTGCTGGCGGTCACGTGGCCCGCGCTGTCGCTCGCGATGATCCGTTCGCTGTTCGAGCACCGCGCCGCGCGACATCCGAAGGCGCGCATCGTGATCAACGAAGCCGCCTTCGCGATGCGCCTGCTGTACCTGAACAACAACTATCACCTCGTGCATCACGACCTGCCAAAGCTGCCGTGGTACGACCTGCCGCGCGCTTACCGGATGCGGCGCGACGCGTATGCGGAAAAATGCGGCGGCTTCGTGATTCGCGGCGGGTATCGCGAACTGCTGGCGCGCCATGCATGGACGCCGACCGACACGCCCATGCATCCGTTCGACCAGGGCACGGCGTCGCTGTCGACCGGCAGCGGCGCGAAAGTGGCCGCGGTCGACGGCTATCTTCAGATCAGTACGTGACGCCCGATCGGGCCGCGCTGCGTCGTGAAGCCGCCCGAGTCGACTGCGCGCCTCCAAGGCCGTCCAGCCGCCTCGCATTCCTTACGAAAAGCCGACAATATCGACCTTCATCGGCAAATTGCCAATTCCATCGGCAATGCCCAGAATGACGGCTCGTCCGGGGCTTCCAACAATCATTCGCCCCGACTCAGCCTTCCGGCCGCGCGCCGCACTCCCCTACGACGATGCAACCGAACACCTCGCCCCGCGCGATCCGCTCGATCGGCAACGACTGGTCCGTCTCCGCGATCACCGCGGGCTTTCTCGCGGTGCTGATTTCCTATGCGGGCCCGCTCGCGATCTTCTTCCAGGCGTCGCAGGCCGCGCATGCGTCCAACGCGATGGTGACGTCGTGGGTCTGGGCGATCTCGATCGGCGCGGGCATCTCGGGGCTGTTCGCGAGCTGGAAGCTGAAGGTGCCGGTCGTGACCGCGTGGTCGGCGCCCGGCACCGCGCTGCTCGTCGGCCTCTTTCCGCAACTGACGCTGAACCAGGCAGTCGGCGCGTACATCACGGCCGCGCTGATCATCCTCGTGATCGGCATCACCGGCTATTTCGACCGGCTCGTGCGCCACATTCCGCGCGGCATCGCCTGCGGGATGATGGCCGGCATCCTGCTGCCGTTCGGCATGCACGCGTTCTCCGCCGCGACCGCGCAGCCGGTGCTCGGGTTCGGGATGATCGCGGCCTACGTGATCTTCAAGCGCCTGCTGCCGCGCTACAGCATCGTGCTGGTGCTGCTGACGGGCGCCGCACTCGCGACGCTGCTCGGCATGACGCAGCTCGGCAGCGTGTCGCCGAGCATCGCGCGGCCGATCTTCATCGCGCCCGAATGGACGCTCGGCACCACGCTCAGCCTCGCGCTGCCGCTCGTCGTCGTCAGTCTCACCGGCCAGTTCCTGCCGGGCATGACGATCCTGCGCGTGTCGGGCTATCACACGAGCGCCCGGCCGATCATCACCGCGACCAGCGTGATGTCGCTCGTCGTCGCGTGCTTCGGCGGGATCACGATCGTCGTCGCGGCGATCACCGCGGCGCTCTGCACCGGCAAGGACTCGCACGAGGATCCGGACCGTCGCTATATCGCGGGCCTCGCGAACGGCGTGATCTACCTGATCGGCGGGCTTTTCGCGGGGACGATCGTCACGCTGTTCTTCGCGCTGCCGAAGGCCTTCGTCGCGATCCTGGCGGGGCTCGCGCTGATCGGCGCGATCGGCGCGAACGTGCACGGCATCTTCGAGGACGAGGCTCATCGCGAAGCGTCGGTGATCACGTTCCTCGCGACCGCATCGGGGATGACGTGGCTCGGGCTCGGTTCCGCGTTCTGGGGGATCGTGATCGGGTCCATCGCGTATGCGGTGCTGAGCCGGGTGCGGCGGCAGGCGTAACGCGCATCGCGCGCCCTTTCGCCGCCGCGTCGCTCACCGCGCGTGTTCGCGCACCAGCGCGGCAAGGGCCTCCGCCGGTGTCGTCGTGCCGTACACCCGCTCCGACACACCCGCCTCCACATCGATCTGCCCCGCGTTGTGCACGTCGTACAGATCGACGATCAGTTGTGCGTGTCGTTCGCTGAGCCCCGCGCGCAACAGCGTCGCGATCCATGCGTCACGAGGCAGTTCGTGCGCGGCGATCTCGCGATCGGCTTTCGCGGCGAGCGTTTCGGCGATGTCCCGCACACTCACGCGCCGCGGTCCTTCGATGCTGACGATACGCGGCCCGTTGCCGGCTTCGGTCCGATCGAGCAGCAGCCGCGCCGCCGCGACGCCCACGTCGGGCGCCCAGACCGTCGGGAACACCTTGTCGACCGGATGATGAAAGCTCGGCAGCACGCCGGTACCGAGCGCGACGGGCAAGACGCGTGTCCAGTTCTGCAGGTGTTCGGCCGAGCGCAGCAGCGTGAGCTGCGTCGGAACCGTTTTCAGCCGCGCCTCCAGATAATGAAAGAGCCGCGTGATGCCCGTGTTGCCGTCGCGCTCCGCGCCGTAGTCCGACAGCGCGAGCAGCGCCGGCGGCGGATTCGCGGCAAGTGCGCCGGTCACGATATCGATCGTCCGCGCCATCGTCGCGGCCGGGTCGCTGTCGGCGACGGGCACCGGACACAGCATCTGCACGGCCTGCGCGCCGTCGATCGCCGCGGCGACCGCGCGAGCGTCCGTCAGGTCGGCGATCGCCACGTCACAGCCGAGTTGCGCGAAGCGTTCTCGTCGGCGTGCGTCGCGCAGCACCGCGCGCACGGGATGGCCTGCCTGGCGCAGGGTCGTCACGGTCGACAAGCCGACGTTGCCTGATGCTCCGAAAATCACGAACACGATCCGCTCCTGGGGGATGAAGGTGAGGTGATTGTCGGCACGCGCGGCCGGGACGGCGCGCAAGAATGGATGAAGTGAACAGGAAAGGATGACGGGATGCGAGCGCCGCACGCGGATCGTACGGCACGACCCGCCGGTTCGTCGGCGGCTATCGCCGGGTCGCCGGCGTGTCGTCCTCGCCGTCGTAGGCGAGCCGCAACCCGCCGCGCACGCCCGACCGCGCGATCTCCGTCGGCGTCGCGCCCAGCACGCGATTCATCCAGTTCGCCATATGGCTCTGATGCGCGAAACCCGCTTCGAGCGCGATCTGGCTGATGCTGAGCCGGCCTTCGAGCAACAACGCCTTCGCGCGCTCGACCCGGCGCCGCACCACGTACTGATGCACCGGCATCCCGAGCGTCTCGCGAAACAGCACCTTGAAATGCGGCACGCTGATCGACACGAGCGCCGCGAGTTCGGCGAGTGTCATGCGGCGCTCGAGGTTGGCCTCGACATAGTCGATCACGCGCGCTGCCGCCTTCGGCGCGAGCGTACGCCGGTGCTCGCGGAACGCCGGCTGGCTGTCGGCCAGCCGCGCGACGAGCGCCGTGCACAGGCTCTCCGCATAGAGCGGGTCCGACGCGTCTTCCGCTTCGAGTTCGGCGGCCATCGCCCATGCGATGTGCTGCAGCCGCGGATCGCGCACCTGCAGCCGGCGGCGGATCTGTGCCTGCGACGGCCTCAGCTCGAGCTGGTCGAACGTGCGCCGCACGAACGTATCGCTGAGCGTGATGTGCAGGATCCGGCAGTCGGCGCTGTCGGTCCATTCGCCCGGCACGCCGGCGGGAATCACGTCGACGTCACCATGCGCCTGGATGCGCGACACGCGTGCGCCGTCGCACACGCAATCCGCGCGCACGGGCGAGCCGATATGCACGCCGATGCGGTGATGCTCTGCGGCCGGGATCCGGTACGTGCCCGCGCGAATCTCCAGCAGCGACGCGCCGAAGCCGTGCCAGCCAAGCCCGCGGCTCGAGCGCAGGCTGACCGGCACGCCGTTGTCGGTCGGCGCGGCGAGAATCGGATCGCTCATGGTTCTTCTCCACCAGTTCGTGGGTCGAACGCGCATTGTGACGCGTTTTCCGGCCGCTTGCCGGGCTTGCGCGGCCATTCCCGCGCCACGCGGAAAATGATCATCCGTTTCTGCTCCGGCCCATCCTTGCGTGCGCGCCGACGGGCGCAGCGCCGCTTACGATGGCCTCATCCGACACCTCCGGAGACCGTCATGCCCCATTACTGCCCGCAACGCGCGGCGTTCACCACCGCTTCACCGGCCCGCGGCGCCCGCCGTCCTGCCCGGCCCGCGCCCCGTCACGATCGGATCGCGATCGCGTCGTGGTGCCTGCGCATGATCGGCTGGTACCGGCTCGAACGGCTGCTCGCGTCGATTCCCGACAGCAACGACGACTTCGGGATCGTCTGACGGTCGACACACACGGCGCCGCGGCCGCCCTCAGCCGCCTACTTGCGCCGCCGCTCGTGCGACGCGACCGTCGCGCCGTCGATCACCGGCGCGCCCTGCTTGATCAGGAAATCGCGAAACAGCCCCGTCACTTGCGAGATCCGCCGGTCGGCGAGCGTGATCACGTACCACTCGCGCACGATCGGATTGCCCGGAAACGGCAGTTGCCCGAGCAGCCCGGTGCGCAGCTCGAGTGCACACGCGTGCAACGACAGGAACGCGATGCCGAGCCCCGCTTCGGCCATCTGCTTGATCGCCTCGTTGCTCGACAGTTCGGAGCCCACATGGAAACGGTAGCCGGACGTCTTGAACAGGCTCTCGACGGTCGAGCGCGTACCCGCGCCGCGCTCTCGCACGAGCAGGTGCGCGGATTCGAGATCCTTCAGCGCGACACGCTTGCGCTGCATCAGCGGATGGCCAGGCGCCGCGACGAACACCATCGGATGCTTCGCGAACTCGACGGCGTGCGTGCGCAGTTCCTTCGGTGCACTGCCCATCACCGCGAGATCGATTTCATGCGTCGCGAGCATGCGGATGATGTCGTCGCGATTACCGACCTTGAAATATGTCTTCACGTGCGGGCGCGTCGCGGTGAACTTCACCAGCAGCGGCGGGATCAGGTACTCGGCCGTCGTGATCGCGCCGATCCGCAGCGTGCCGCCGAGATCGCCCGTCAGCGCGGCCACTTCGTCGCCGGCCTCGCTCCACAGATGCAGGATCTCGCGCGCATAGCGCGACACGATTTCTCCGGCCGCGGTGAGCTGCACGCCGCGCCCCACCCGCTGCAGCAGCGCGGCGCCCACCGCCTGCTCGAGCAAGCGAACCTGCAGCGACACGGCCGGCTGCGTCAGGTTCAGCTCCTCGGCCGCGCGCGACACGCTGCCGAGCCGCGCAATCATGTCCAGCGCCTTCAGCTGCCGGAACGTCGCGGTCTTTCCTATAAGTGAATACATATGAGTCGCTTATAAACATTAAATTGTTCTAGTAGGTTCGAAACTATATCGTCGGTTCTTGAGCAATGTCATCCGAATCGTCATTAGCGGGAGCCACAACATGGACAACATCACGCCTACCCTTGCAACGGATCGCGCACCGCGCGTGCCGCGCATCGTGATCGTCGGCGGCGGCGCCGGCGGCCTGCAGCTCGCCACGCGCCTCGGCGACACGCTGGGCCGCCGCGGGCAAGCCGACGTCGTGCTCGTCGACCGCTATCCGACGCACTTCTGGAAGCCGCTGCTGCACGAAGCCGCCTCCGGCCATCGCGATCCGGCCTCGCACACGATCGAATACGCGGCACAGGCGAAGCGCCACGGCTTTCGCTTCGTGCAGGGCGCGCTGCACCGGGTCGACCGCGCGGCACGCACGGCGACGATCGCCGCGGTGCAGGACGCGGACGGCACGGAGATCCTGCCGCAGCGCGCGCTCGGCTACGACGATCTCGTGCTGGCCGTCGGCAGCGTGACGAACTTCTTCAACGTGCCGGGCGCCGCGCGCTACGCGTTACCGCTCGAAAACCTCGACCAGGCCGAGGATTTCCGCCGCAAGTTCCTCGCCGCGTGCACGAAGGCGAACCATCTGGCCGAGCAGCAGCCGGCGCGGCCCGCGGCACCGATCTACATCAACGTGATCGGCGCGGGCGCAACGGGCGTCGAACTGGCCGCGGCGCTGCGCCACGCGATTCAGCAGCTGACGACGTATCGCTTCAAGGCGCTAGTCTCCGCACGCGACGTGCACATCCGCCTGATCGAAGGCGGCCCGCGCATCCTGCCGGCGCTCGACGAACGGCTGTCGGCCAGGATGCACGCGCAATTGCGCACGCTGAACGTCGACGTGCTGACGGATACGCGCGTCGCGGAAGTCGGCGCGGATGCGGTCATCACCGCGACCGGCGAGCGGCTCGCGAGCGACATCACGATCTGGGCGGCCGGCGTCGCGGGCCCCGCGATCCTGCGGGAACTCGGCGACATCGCGCTCAACCGGTCGAACCAGGTGATCGTGACCGATACGCTGCAGACGCCCGACGATTCGCACGTGTACGCGTTCGGTGACTGCGCTGCGTGCCCGTCGGCCGATGCGAGCGGTTTCCTGCCGCCGCGCGCGCAGGTCGCGCACCAGCAGGCCGTGTACCTCGGCGAAGCGCTCGCGCGGCGCCTCGCCGGCAAGCCGGTCGCGGGCTTCACGTTCCGCGACGCGGGCACCGTCGTGTCGCTCGGCCAGGCCGGCGCCGTGTATCAGGCCGACCTCGGCGTGCGTTCGCGTTCGCTGATCGTCGACGGGCTCGCCGCGATCGGGCTGTACAAGTTCCTGTACCGCAAGCACCTGTTCAGCGTGTACGGACTGAAGCGCGCGCTGTTCCAGTCGCTGAGCCACTGGCTGCAAAGCCGCAACCAGCCGTCGATCAAGCTGCACTGATCAGCGGGGTCGCACACGGCATCGCAAGACGGCGTATCGGGCGCACCTCGCCCGATACGCCGTTTTTTTCTTATGCACACACCCGGTGCATTCATCGTGCGCGCACCTTTGGTGCATCACATTCAAGACCATCGATACGATGCAGATCATGCGGTACACATCGCATCGCGCGCCTTCCGCGCCGGCTATGGCGCGCCGCCCGATTCATTAGTTGAATCGTATGAGTTGGACATAAATATTAATTGGTCGCCTATTCCGGATCGACGCTAAGGTGTGTGGCATTCCCGTCCGCGAACGGATCGTCACGTCTCAGGAGAGGAATCACCGTGGTCATCGAAGCCATCGTCACCCGTCTCGACGCCGCATTCGCGCAGATCGAAGCGACACCGGATTCGCATGAATCGCGCAACCAGCGCGATGCGATCATCCAGTGGCTCGACAGCGCGTCGGAGCATGGATACCGGCTCGGTCTCGTCACGACGCTGCCGGCCGCCCGGCTCAGCGACATGTTCGAAGGCCAGTTCGGCCGTGCGAACCTCGACCGCTTCTCGGTCGTCGTGACCGACGCTCATCAGCAGGACTCCGTAGCAAATCAGCATCCGTTCGACGTCGCGCTGCAGGCACTGGGCGTGCCCCCCGAGCGCGCGGTGGGAGTCGCGAGCAGCGAACCGGAACGCCGCGAAGCCGAGACGTTCGGCCTGTCGCGTTGCGTGCGCATCACCGACACGGTGCGATCGATCGCATCGGCAGGCGTGCACTGACCTGAGCACCTGCACACGGGCCGGCTCACGCCGGCCGGCGGCAATCCGGTGCGATGCCCCGGCACCAACCGCTTCCTGCTGTATTTCCATTCGCTGAAGCCGGCCACCGATCTCGTGACCGATACGTCCGATCCGTATTACGCGACCTATCAGGCGAGCCAGGCATACCAGGCCTATTCGAGCGATCCGACGGTCGCGGACAAGCTGAAGACGATCAAGGCGGCGCCGCAGGTCGCGGACGTCGCGCAGACGGTGCTGTCCGCGCTGGTGTCGCAAGCCTTCATCGCGAAGCTCGGCACCGACGGCTACACGTTCGCGAACACGGGCACCTACGCGTTCACGTCGTCGGACGGCAAGTTCACCAACACGCTGAAGGGTGACGGCAAGACGAAGATCGCGTCGGCCGTCGACGCGGTGAATGTGCTGTACAACCTGCTGCAGGTCGCGCCCGCGATGACGGCCGAAAGGGGCGGCGTCACGATGGAGAAGTACCTCGGCGCTGAGCAGGCGCAGACGCTCGCGTACCTGCGGGACGCGGAGGACTATTACCAGAAGGGGCCCGGCATCCAGGAAGCGAACCCGGTCACGTACCGGATGGCGAAGGTGCTGCAGGACGACTACTTCAACGAGGTCGACGCGATCGCGCGCGGCGACCTGACGCGCGCCGCGAAACTGCGCTTCACGCATGCGGAAATCGTGATTCCGTTCGCGTCGATCATGAACCTGAAGAACGTGTTCGTGCCGACGCCGCAGGCGCAGACCTACACGTATGCGAACAACCCGTGGCGCGGCGACCAGGTGTCGCCGATGGCCGCGAACATCAATGGGACGTGTATCGCAACGGCTCGCGGCTCATCGTGAAGATGCCGTACAACGAGCGCGAGACGGATTTCCAGGCCGCATGCGATGGCGCGAAGATCGCGCCGGCGAGCCATTTCTATGACTACGCGGGGTTGAAGCGCTGTTACGGGTATCCGTGACGCGTCAACGCTGGATCGTTGCGCTCGTGTGTGCCGCCAGCGCGGCCTTCGGTTTCGCGGCGGCGTGCACCTTCGGATCGGCGCTGGCCGCATGTTGAACCTTGCGGGTCTTCGCGGGCGTCGCGTGTGTCTTCGACGCGGGCTTCGCGTCGACATGCGCCGCGGCCGGCGCCTTCGACGGCGAACGAACGGCTTGCTGCGCGGGCTTCACGGCCGTCGCACTGCGCGTCGCCACGGGCGGATGCTTGACCTGCTTCGCGTACGCGTTGACGTCGTGGTCGTTCATCCACGATTCCGTATAGGCAGCCGCCGCGGGCTGCGACAGATTGAGACAGGCAATCGATGCCACGAGAAAGGCACGAAGATGCGTGCGACGATTGAATGCGGTAATGACGAATGCTCCTAGCGATCTGGCTTGACGCGCCGTGTCGAACTTGCCGGCGCCGTCGTGGCGGCACGATAAATGAGCGCATTCCACATCGCAAGCATCCGGCCGGTGATCCAAACGATTCTTGACGTTTGGTCGGCCGCTGGCGATCTCGAACTCCGGTTCGCCGACGGTGTCGAACGTGCATCGCCGGAGAATCACATGAAACGCGCCGCCCCTGTCGCCATCCTGATCGTGCTTGCCGCCGCCAGCTTGCCGGCACTCGCCGGCAGTACGGCGTCGCCCATTCCGCAGCAAGCGAAAAACTGCGTACCGTCCTCCACCTCCGCCGGCACGGCGCCCGGCTCCCGCGCCACGTCGAAGGCCCCGCCGATCCGCGTGTGCGTCGGCGATTCCGACACGCAACTGAACCTGCCGTGGTTCCTGACCGACGTCCTCACCGCCGTGGACACGCACCAATCGCCCCGCGACCTGTTCCACAAGATGCGCAACGATTTCTGAAGCGCGGCCGGTCCGACGGCGTTCCCCGTCATGCTCGGGTATTCCCCGACCCCGAAAGAAGAACCCCACATCACGCCGATTGAACGGCGTTGACGGCAAATTGCGGAGAGATCGCGGTGACGCCGTGTTGCGCGAATATTTCCCGTTGAGAGTCAATCACAAAATCGCACCATTTGTTGACTAACAATATTTCGCAATCATGCGTCGCGTCATATACTTGCCGCGCACCATCCTCGTGCCAAGAGACGGTGTTCTTCGACCCGGCCGCACACCGATGCGGTCGGGTTTTTTTTCGGTGCGCGACGTAAATATCTATACATAATGAATGTATGTATAGCGATGCGCGTCGAATCCAGTGACTCCGTCGCGATGCCTTGGCTTGCGTACCGCAAGCGTAGATTCGATTTGCGTCCAGATATCGGCGCGAGCCCCCGTTGCCCCGGCCAGGCACGGCAAATGCTCCGCGCCAATCCATCGACCGGTTCGACCTGCATTGCCATGCATACAACAACAAGCGCGATCGGAGAAACACCCCCGCCGGGCTCAAAACCCGCATTCCAGCGCAGCGGTGCGTGGCCGCATATCGTCTTCTCGGTTGCGTTGATCATCTGCATCCTCGTGCTCTTGATGGCGCTCGTCATGGCCGAACGCCTCGCACGCGAATCGGTTGCCGAGCACGAACGCGTCGTCGCGAACGACATCGTGATCTCGGTCGACCGCATCCTCGACGGCGTGCGCTCGCGGCACCCGGCCGAATTGACCGCGCTGGTCGGACGGCCATGCGCAACGGTCTTCAGGACCCTCGCCGAAGTAGGCACTCACCTGCGCTATCTGCGCGCCGTCGCGCTGGCCAACGACGGTCGCGTCACCTGCTCGTCCGCGCTCGGCTCGATCGACGTCTCGCTCGACGCATATGTGCACGCCCCGCCACCGGGGATGACGGCCATTACGCTGCTTCGGCAGACACCGTTCCAGCATCGCGTCCCCGTGCTGGCGGTGTTTCGTGCGACCGCGCCCGAATCGGGCGTCCTTTATCTGATCGAAGGGGACTATGTGGCCGACATGCTCTCGCACGGTGCGCGCTTCGGCGCGGAAACCGCGATGCTGTCGGTCAATGGCGCGGGCGGTCTCGATCAGCATGGCGCGTTCGTGCCGGCGTTCCACGCGGCCCCGTCGGCCGGCAGCACGATCGCTTCGCGCGCGTGGCCGTTCACGGTTTCCGTCACCTCGGCGGAATCCTATGTTCGGCAGGTGCAACAGCACTATCGGCTGATCTGCGTGACGATCGCGCTGCTGGTGAACGGCCTCGTCGCGGCCGCGTACCTGCTCGCGATGGCGCCGCGCCGGCTGTTGCTGAAGGCCGTTCGCAATGCGCTGAAGCGCAACGAGTTTCACGTGGTGTACCAGCCGATCGTCGACGTCGAAACACGCAGGACAGTCGGCGTCGAGGCGCTGCTGCGCTGGCACCATCCGAAATGGGGGCCGATCAGCCCGGCCGTGTTCGTCCCGCAGGTCGAATCGAGCTCGATCCTGCCGAAGGTGACCGAATTCGTGCTGCGCACGGCCGTATCGGAACTGACCACGCTCACGCCGTCGATGCCGCTGCGCATCGCGATCAACGTCGCGCCGAAGGATCTCGAGCGTCCGCGCTTCGTTTCCGTCGTCGAAGAGACGATCCGCGGGCTTCCGCCGGGGTTCACGCTGGTGCTCGAAGTGACCGAGCGCATCCTGCTCGAAAAGAATGCGCGCACCACCGCGATGTTTGCCGCGCTGCGCGCGACGGGCGCGAGATTCGCGATCGACGACTTCGGCACGCATCACAGCAACCTCGACATGCTGTCGCGCTTTCCGTTCGACTACGTGAAGATCGATCGCCAGTTCATCTCGCAGCTGACCACCGGCAATGCCAGGCTGATCGAAGGCATCGCGGCCGTCGCGCACCACTACGAGCTGAAGATCATCGCCGAGGGCGTGGAGACGGAAGAGCAGCATCGCGCGCTGCATGCGGTCGGGATTCAGTACGCACAGGGCTACCTGTATCAGCGGCCGCAGCGGCCGACAGACCTGAAGCAGGATTTCGCGCCGATGCCGGCTTAGGTGTCGGCTTGGCTGTCGGCCGGCGCGGCGCATGCGGGGCCGAAGGTTCGGCGCGCCTCCATCGCCGCACCGAACCCTTGCGTGCGTATCCGTCGCGCCTCCCAACGGACCACGCGAATGCCGCCGCCCCATGCCCGCCGGCTGCCGCGCGCTCATGCGGGTGCGGGCACTTTGATCCGGTGCCCTTTCACAGCTATGCTCTCTGCGATGCTGACCGCCGCGCGACCGGGTATGAATCCATGGCGCCGTCATGGAATTCGCAGCGCGATCGACAGGTTAAAACGAGTTTTCCGATCATGACGCCAGACCAGCCGCAGCCCATCCCTTCGGACCACCAGCCGGCCCAGCACGAACAGCCGCTGCTCGACCGCTACGCGGAGTTCCGCTTCCAGACGGTCGTCGCGTCGATCACCGACTACGCGGTGTTCATGCTCGACCCGCACGGCAACGTCGCGACATGGAACGCGGGCGCGGAGCGCATCAAGGGTTTCCGGACGGACGAAATCGTCGGCAGCCATTTCTCGCGCTTCTATCCGGCCGACGCGATCGCGGCCGGCCGCCCGGCGCACGCGCTCGAAGCCGCCGCCGCGTACGGTCACTTCCAGGACGAAAGCTGGCGCGTGCGCAAGGACGGTTCGCGATTCTGGGCCAGCGTGACGATCACGGCCGTCCGCGACGAGTCGCATCAGTTGCGCGGCTTCATCAAGATCACGCGCGACATGACCGAGCGCAAGCGTGTGGAGGAACTCGAGGCGGCCACGCGGCGGCTGGACGTCTTCATCGCGACGCTCGCGCACGAGCTGCGCAACCAGCTCGCGCCGCTGCGGCATACGATCGGCATCCTGCAAGGCCTGCCGTCGTCCGAACTGGGCCCGGCGCTCATGCAATGCAAGGACATCGCGGATCGCCAGATCGAACAGCTCGTCCGGCTCGTCGACGATCTGCTCGACATCGGACGTATCAAGTCCGACAAGGTGGAACTCAAGAAAGCGCCGCTGAACGTGCGCGATATCGTGTACCGGAGCGTGCAGGGCATTCAACCGAAGGTCGACGCGCGCGGGCAGCAGATTCTCGTGCGGCTGCCGCCCGCGCCCGTGATCGTTCACGGCGACGATGTCCGGCTCGTCCAGGTGCTGTACAACCTGCTCGACAACGCGTCGAAGTATTCGCCGAACGGCGAGCGCATCGAGATCCACGTGCGCACCGAGCAGAACGTGGTTGCGATCGAGATCGTCGATTACGGGATCGGCATCGTGCCCGGCGCGCAGGAATCGATCTTCGACCCGTTCGAGCAGGAGCATGCCGCGGAGCGCTACGCACCCGGCGGGCTGGGGCTTGGGCTCGCGATCAGCAAGAAATTCGTCGACCTGCACGGCGGCAGCATCACGGCCGACAGCGCCGGGATCGGCGCGGGGTCCTCGTTTACCGTCCGACTGCCGGTCGCAGAATCGAATCGTATGATCGAGCACGCGCAAAAAACGCCGGCGCCATCGCCCGCGCATTCGCTGCGCATCCTGATCGTCGACGACAACCGCGAATCGGCCGACACGCTCGCCATCCTGATGCAGATCAAGGGCCACACGTCCCGCGTCGCATACCACGCGCGCGACGCACTGCCGCTCGCCCGCGAATTCGCGCCGCATCTGATGCTGATCGACCTCAGCATGCCGGACGTCAGCGGGTTCGAGCTGCTCCACGAGTTACGCTCGACCGGCGCCGCACCCGATTCGTACTATGTCGCACTGTCCGGACATGTACGGTCGTCGGACCGACAGGAAACCACGGACGCAGGCTTCCACGATCATTTCGCGAAGCCGATTCCGATCGATGCGCTGGACAGCCTGCTCGTGCGCGTGGAGGACGACGCGCGGCGCCGCGGCCGGCTGTGACGATGGGCACGGCCACCGCGGAGCGACGCGCGGGAGCCGCGAGAGGCGCTAAAATCCGCCGCCTGGGCATCCACACGAGCAAGCGTTTTGACGGAGTTCGAGCAGGGTTTCATCCTCACCCGCCACTGGCGGGACACCGCGTCCGGCATCGAGATCGAGTTCTGGCTGGCAACCGAACACGGCCCGCGCCGCGTGCGGTTGCGCCCGCAGGAAGCCGTCGCGTTCGTGCCGGCCGAGCAGCAGGCGCTCGCCGAACGCGCGCTGGCTGGCGAACGCGATGCCGAACTGCGCCCGCTCGCGCTGCGTGACTTCCGCCAGCGCGCCGTCGCCGGCCTCTATTGCCGCCGCTACCGCAATCTGTCCGGGCTTCAGAAGCGCCTCGCCGGGGCCGGCGTCGACGTCTACGAAGCCGACATCCAGCCGCCCGACCGCTACACGATGGAGCGCTTCATCACGGCGCCCGTGCTGTTTCGCGGCACGGCCGGCCGCGACGGCACGCTGACCGACGGCGAACTGAAACCCGCGACCGGCTATCGCCCGACGCTGCGCTGCGTGTCGCTCGACATCGAGACGAGCGTCCACGGCGAGCTGTATTCGATCGCGCTCGAAGGCTGCGGGCAGCGGCAGGTCTACATGCTCGGGCCGCCCAACGGTGACGCGCCGGCCGTCGACTTCCAGCTCGACTACTGCGACAGCCGCGCCGAGATGCTCACGCGGCTCAACGACTGGTTCGGCGCGCACGATCCCGATGCGGTGATCGGCTGGAACCTCGTGCAGTTCGACCTGCGCATCCTGCATGCGCACGCGGAGCAATACGGCGTGCCGCTGAAGCTCGGGCGCGGCGGCAGCGTGCTCGAGTGGCGCGCGCATGGTCAACAGCCCGACCACTTCTTCGCGGGGGCGGCCGGCCGCCTGATCCTCGACGGCATCGACATGCTGAAATCGGCGACGTGGTCGTTCCCGTCGTTCAGCCTCGAATACGTGTCGCAGTCGCTGCTCGGCGAAGGCAAGGCTGTCGACAATCCATATCAGCGGATGGACGAGATCCAGCGCCGCTTCGATCACGACAAACCCGCGCTCGCGCACTACAACCTGAAGGACTGCGAACTCGTCACGCGCATCTTCGACAAGGCCGACCTGCTGTCCTTCGCCCTCGAACGCGCGAGCGTCACGGGCCTCGCGGCCGATCGCACCGGCGGCTCGGTCGCCGCGTTCACGAACCTGTACCTGCCGCGCATGCACCGGCTCGGCTACGTCGCGCCGAACCTCGGCGACGTGACCGGGCAGAACAGCCCCGGCGGCTTCGTGATGGATTCGCGGCCCGGGCTGTACGATTCGGTGCTCGTGTTCGACTACAAGAGCCTCTATCCGTCGATCATCCGCACGTTCCTGATCGATCCGGCCGGGCTGATCGAAGGGCTCGCGCACCCGGACGACGACGCGTCGGTGCCGGGCTTTCTCGGCGCGCGCTTCTCGCGTACCGCGCACTGCCTGCCCGACATCGTGCGGCGCGTATCCGAAGGCCGCGACGAAGCGAAACGCCAGCGCAACGCCCCGCTGTCGCAGGCGCTGAAGATCATCATGAATTCGTTCTACGGCGTGCTCGGCTCGACGGGCTGCCGGTTCTTCGATCCGCGCCTCGCGTCGTCGATCACGATGCGCGGCCACGAGATCATGCATCGCACACGCGAGCTGATCGAGGCGCAGGGCTACGAAGTCATCTACGGCGACACCGATTCGACTTTCGTGTGGCTCGGGCACGAGCACGACGACGATGCCGCCGCCACCAAGGGCCGCGCGCTCGTCGAGCAGGTGAACCGCTGGTGGCAAGCGCACCTGCGCGATCGCTTCGGGCTGGAAAGCGCGCTCGAACTGCAATACGAGCGGCATTACCGCCGCTTCCTGATGCCGACGGTGCGCGGCGCGGAGGAAGGCAGCAAGAAGCGCTATGCGGGCCTCGCAGTCACGGCGAACGGCGACGATGACCTCGTGTTCAAGGGGCTCGAAACGGTGCGCACCGACTGGACGCCGCTCGCGCAGGTATTCCAGCGCGAGCTCTACCGGCGCGTGTTCAAGCGCGAGCCGTACCAGGATTTCATTCGCGACTATGTGCGCCGCACGCTCGCCGGCGAATACGACGCACAACTGATCTATCGGAAGCGCGTGCGCCGGCCTTTGAGCGAATATCAGCGCAACGTGCCGCCGCATGTGCGCGCCGCGCGGATCGCCGACGAATTCAACCAGGCGCGCGGCCGGCCGCTGCAGTACCAGCGCGGCGGCTGGATCAGCTACGTGATGACGACGGCCGGCCCGGAGCCGCTCGAGACGATGCGCTCGCCGATCGACTACGCGTTCTATGTGAGCCGCCAGCTTCAGCCGGTGGCCGATGCGATCCTGCCGTTCCTGCGGGACGATTTCGAACGCGTGATTTCGGGGCAAGGGCAGTTGTTCTGAGATCGACGGGGCGGCGACATCAGGCGCCGTCCTTGCGCGGCATGCGCGCCGCCGTCCGCCTGCCGGACCGCCGCAATCCGCAGATCTTCCCTCTCTCCGTCCTCCCGTAACCTGCCCCGCGCCGTCCCGCCTTTTCCGCTCGCCCCGGCGCGCCGCCCCTCCCACGCCCCTGGGAAAACCCGACCACCTCACCGCCCAACTTCTCGTTGACACATCGATTTTTGCCCTTCTAATATGCACACAACGCTGCACACAACAAAACACACACCAATGTGTGGAGAAAACAGCAGGCATACGGGTTTACCCATCTCAAAGTGAGGTCACCATGAATCGACTGTCTCGTTTCACCCGTCAAATCGCCGCATGCACCGTGGCGGCCGCGGCGCTGGTTTCGGCCGCTCCGTCGTATGCCGCCGGGCCCGACGCCTGGGCCGCCGTGAAGAAGGCCGGCGTTCTGCGCTGCGGCGCCGCGGTCGCGCCGCCGTACGTGATGCGCGACCCGAAGACGGGCGCCTACAGCGGTTTCTTCTCGGATCTGTGCCGCGATTTCGGGCAGAACGTGCTGAAAGTGAAGGTCGAATTCGTCGACACGAGCTGGGACAACATCGTGGCCGGCCTGCAATCGGACAAATGGGACCTGTCGCTCGCGCTGAACGACACGCCCGAGCGTGAGAAGGCCGTCGCGTTCTCCGTGCCGGCGACCGACTACAACGTCTCGTTCGTCTACAACAGGAACAACCCGAAGATCGCGAAGAACCTGCGCTCGCTCGCCGACATCGACAAGCCGAACGTCACGGTCGCGGTGATGTCCGGCACGTCGCAGGACAAGGCGATCTCGGCGGAACTGAAACAGGCGCGGATCATGCGGCTGCCGGGCAACGACGAGACGCGCCTGTCGCTGATCTCGAAGCGCGCCGACCTGCTCGCCGACGCGAACATCACCAACATGCTGCTGACGGAAGCGCACCCGGACTGGGCCGCCAGTTTCAACCCCGCGCCGCCGCTCGCGCAGCAGGAAGTGGCGTTCGGCCTACGCAAGGACACGCCGAAGGCCGATCTCGACGTGCTCAACAGCTACCTCGCCCAGCAGGTCAAGTCGGGCGCGGTGAACCGCCTGATCAAGACTTCCGTGCAAGCAATGCTCATCCCCGGCAAGTAAGCGCCGAGCGCGCAGACGGGCCCGACGGATCGCCGGCGGGCGCCGATTTTCCGATTCGCACTTTGCGCGCCGACGTCGGGCGCCGCTGGAGAGACAGTCATGTTGTCGCCTCAAACGACGGCCGTCAGGTCGGCCATGCATCCCCTTTCGACCACGCGCTTGTCCGCGTCCGCGCCCGACGGCGATTTCGTGCGGCTGCGCGACGTGCACAAGGCGTACGGCCCGAACCTCGTCGTCATGGACGGCATGAGCCTCGACATGCGCGCCGACGACCGGCTCGTGATCATCGGCCCGAGCGGCAGCGGCAAGAGCTCGCTGCTGCGCGTGATGATGGGCCTGGAAGGCATCCAGCGCGGCGAGATCGCATTCCAGGGCGCGTCGTACATCCGCGGCGGCGATGCGCGCGGCGGCTGGCGCATCGACGCGAAGCTGCAGAAGCAGGTCGGCATGGTGTTCCAGCACTACACGCTGTTTCCGCACCTGTCGGTGCTCGGCAACCTGATCCTCGCGCCGGTGCGCGTCGGCGGGCTGTCGAAGGCGGAAGCGACCGAGCGCGCGCGCACGTATCTCGCGCGCCTCGGCCTCGAAAGCAAGCTGCATGCATATCCGAGCCAGCTCTCCGGCGGGCAGAAGCAGCGCGTGGCGATCGCCCGCGCGCTGATGCTCGAACCAAAGCTGATGCTGTTCGACGAAGTGACGTCCGCGCTCGATCCGGAGATGGTGGTGGAAGTCCAGAACGTGATGCTGCAGCTCGCCGAGCAGAAGATGGCGATGATCATCGTCACGCACGACATGCACTTCGCGCGGGACATCGCCACGCGCGTCGTGTTCTGCGCGAACGGGAAGATCGTCGAGGAAGGCGCGCCGGACCAGATCTTCAAGTGTCCGAAGGAAGCGCGCACGCGGGAATTCCTCGAGAAAGTCCTGCATCTCGACTGAGGCCGAAGCCATGAACTACCACTTCGATTTCAGCTTCCTCGCGGGCAGCCTCGGCGCGCTGGTCGACGGGCTGAAGGTCACCGTCGTGCTCGCCGTCGCCGCGAACGCGATGGGCCTCGTGTTCGGCTTCGTGCTGTGCCTGCTCGCGATGAGCCGCTGGGCGATCGTGCGCTGGCCCGCACAGCTCTTCATCGAATTCTTCCGCTGCACGCCGGCGCTGCTGCAGATCATCTGGTTCTTCTACTGCATCCCGATGATGGTCGACGTGTTCATCGACCCGATCGCGATGGGCGTGCTCGCGCTCGGCCTGAACCTGACCGCGTTCAATGCGGAAGCCTACCGCGCCGGCGTGCAGGCGGTGCCAAAGGAGCATCTCGATGCCGCAGTGGCGCTGGGCCTGCGGCCGTGGCAACGCACGATCTTCGTCGTGCTGCCGCAGGCGCTGCGCAGCGCGATGCCGGTGCTGCTGACCAACGGCATCGGCAGCCTGCAGCAAAGCGCGCTGGTGGCGATCGTCGCGGTGGCCGACCTGATGTACGTCGCGAAGAGCATCGCGACCGAAGCGTACCGGCCGCTCGAAACCTACTCGGTCGTCGCGCTCGTGTATTTCGCGCTGTCGCTGCCGATCGCGAAACTCGTCCACGTCATCGAGCGCCGCCAGGACGTCGCCGTCCAGCGCTGAGGAGCCCGTCGTGAATCTCGATTTTTCCGTCGTCTGGCCGTACTGGCTCGTGCTCGCGAAAGGCCTCGGGCTGACGCTCGCCTTCACCGTCACGTGCGCGCTCGTCGGCAGCCTGCTCGGCTTCGTGCTGAGCCTGCTGCGGATGTCGCCGTCGCGCTGGCTGCGCGGGCCGGTCACCGCGTTCGTCGAATTCTTCCGCGGCACGCCGCTGCTGATCCAGCTGTTCTGGGTGTTCTTCTGCTTCCCGGTCGTGCTGCGGCTGCCGATTCCGCCGTACCTGTCGGTGCTGATCTCGCTGACGCTGTACATGGCCGCGATCACGAGCGAGACGTTTCGCGGGTCGCTGAAGTCGATCGCCGGCGAGCAGCACGACGCGTGCATCGCGCTCAGCCTGTCGCCGCACGTGAAGATCGTCTACGTGATCTTTCCGCAGGCGCTGCTGCGCGCGATTCCGCCGCTGCTGTCGAACGTCGTGAGCCTGTTCAAGGAAAGCGCGCTCATCTCGTCGGTGGGGATCGCCGACCTGATGTTCGTCGGCCAGAACGTGTCGAACAGCACCGCGCGGCCCGTCGAGTTCCTGACCACCGTCGCCGTCATCTATTTCCTCGTCGCCTTTCCGCTGACCCGCCTGGTCGGCGTAGTGGAGTCCAGGATGCTCAGGCGCTATGCCTATTAACTCGCAACGCTCTCACCCAAGCCGGAGAACTCTCATGCAACTGAAAGGCATTCTGCCCGCACTCGTCACGCCGTTCGATGCAGCGGGCGCGGTCGATCATGACACGCTCGCGTCGATCCTCGAATATCAGCTCGCCGCGGGCGTCAGCGGCTTCGTGCCGCTGGGGTCGACCGGCGAGTACTACGCGCTCACGAACGACGAGCGCCGCGCGGTGATGAAGACCGTGCGCGAAGTGGTCGGCAACCGCGGCACGCTGATCGCCGGCGCGAACGGCTCGTCGACGCGCGAAGTGATCGAGCAGGTCCGCCAGGCGCGCGATGCCGGCTACACGAACATCCTGATCGCGCCGCCGTACTACGCGCTGCCGTCGCAGGACGAACTGATCGGCCACTACGACGCGATTCTCGCCGCGGTGACCGACGTGAACGTGATCCTGTACAACTATCCGGTGCGCACGAATGTCGAGGTCGGCTTCGGCGTGCTCGACGCGTTCAAGGCTCATCCGCGCGTGATCGGCATCAAGGAAAGCAGCGGCAACCTGCTGCGCGCGATCGAGATCGGCGGCAAGTACCGCGACCACTATCAGCTGTCGTGCGGCTCGGACGACCAGGCGCTCGACTTCTTCCTGTGGGGCGCGACGAGCTGGATCTGCGGGCCGGCGAACTGCTTCGCGAAACAGGTCGTGAGCTTCTACGACAAATTCTCGGCCGGCGACATCGCGGGCGCGCAGAATGTGATGCGCTCGCTGTTCCCGGTGATGGCGAGCATGGAGTCGGGCAAGTTTATCCAGAAGGTGAAGTACGGCTGCGAGCTGGCCGGCTTCAAGGTCGGCAACGCCCGCATGCCGCTGCAGCCGCTGACGGACGACGAGAAGGCGGCGTTCCGCACAATCTTCGAGGCGTCGCAGGCGTAAGGCCGTCATGCGTATCCGTACCGGCGCAAACCGGCGCCGGTACGCCGACCGAGGAACCTCAACATGACGATTCACAGCTTTACCTGTATCGAAGGCCACACCGAGGGCATGCCGGTGCGCATGGTGATCGACGGCGCGCCGGCGTTGCAGGGCGCGACGATGAACGCGCGCCGCGAGGACTTCGTCGCGCATCACGACTGGGTGCGCCGCGCGCTGATGCTGGAGCCGCGCGGCCATGCGCACATGTCGGGCACGATCTTCTATCCGCCGCTCAGCGACAACGCGGATTTCAGCCTGCTGTTCATCGAGACGTCCGGCTGCCTGCCGATGTGCGGCCACGCGACCATCGGCTCGATCGCGTTCGCGATCGAGGAACGCGTCGTCCTGCCGAAGCAACCGGGCACCGTCACGGTCGACGTGCCGGCCGGGCAGATCGTCGCGCGCTACGAGACGGACGGCGCGCGCGTGAGCTCGGTGCGCTTCACCAACGTGCCGAGCTTCCTGCTCGCTCGCGACGTCGCGATCGAGATTCCCGCGCTCGGCACGCTGGCCGTCGATATCGCGTACGGCGGCAACTTCTATCCGATCATCGAGGTTCAGCCGAACTTCCCCGGTTGCGAACACTTCACGCCGGACGAGTTGCTCGCGTGGGGCCGCGACGTGCAGCGCGCGGTCAACGATGCGCTCGACGTCGTGCATCCCGATCATCCGGCGATTCGCGGCGTGCGGCACTGCATGTGGACGGGCCAGCCGATCGCGGACGATGCGCACGGGCGCGCGGTGGTGATCGCCGGCGACAGCCTCGTCGACCGTTCGCCGTGCGGCACCGGCAGCTCGGCACGCGTCGCGCAGCGCTTCGCGCGCGGCTGGCTCAAAGCGGGTGAAGCGTATTGTCACGAGAGCCTGATCGGCAGCCGCTTCATCGGCCGCGTGGAATCGGTCGAGCGTCTGAACAGCGGGCTGGACGCCGTGCGGCCGAGCATCGAAGGACGCGCGTGGGTCACCGGGCGCGCGCAGTATCGCGTCGATTCGTCCCAGCCGTACGCGCACGGCTTCAGCCTTCAGGAGTTCGTCAATTGAACGCGATTGCGCGAGAACGTGCGCCCGCATCGCCCGGCACAGCACGCAATGAAACGGCCGTCGTGATCGGCGGCGGGATCGTCGGCGTGTGCTGCGCGCTCTATCTGCAACGCGACGGCCGCGCCGTCACGCTGATCGATCCCGCGGCTCCAGGCGACAGCACCGCGAAATGGAGCTGCGGACAGATGGCCGTCAGCGAGGTCATTCCGCTGTCGAAGCCCGGCATCCTGCTGAAGGTGCCGCGCTGGCTGATGAACCAGAAGGGGCCGCTCGCGCTGCGGCCCGGCGCGCTGCCGGGCATCCTGCCGTGGTTCTTCCGGTTCGTCGCGTCGGCCCGTCACGCGAGGATCGTGTCGATCGCGCAGGCGATGGCCACGCTGACGCACGACGTCTATCCCGACTACGCGCCGCTGCTCGATGCATGCGGCGACCGCGCGCTGCTGGGGCAGCGCCCGGTGCTCGAAGTGTTCGACGATCCGGCCGGCATCGCGCACGAACAGCCGCATCTCGAGTTGCGGCAGTCACTCGGCTTCGCGTCGCAGCGGCTGACGGCCGCCGATATCGGCGATCTCGAACCGGCACTCGCCGGCCGGTTCCGGCACGGGCTGCTGTTTCCCGACTGGCGCGCGGTCAACGATACCGAAGGCTTCATCGCGGCGCTGACGGCCAGCTTCGAGGCGCAAGGCGGACGCCGCCTCCGCGCGAACGCCGCGCGCATCGACGAAGCCGACGGGCGCGCGACCGGCGTGACGCTCGCGAGCGGCGAGCGCGTCGCGGCCGATCATGTCGTCGTCGCGGCCGGCACCGGTTCGCGACAGTTCTTCGGGCAGCTCGGCGTGCGCGTGCCGCTCGAGGGCATCGCCGGCTATCAGGCGCTCGTGACCGACCCGGGCGTCGAATTCCGTCACTCCGTGATCTATGCGGACGGCGGCTTCTGCTTCAGCCCGATGACGCGCGGGCTGCAGATTGGCGGCACCATCGAGTTCGCGGGCCGCGATGCGGCGCCGAACTTCCGGCGCGCGGACATCATCCTGGAGAAAGCCCGACGCATCCTGCCCGAGCTGCAGACCGGACGCGTCGAGTACGGCGTCGGCTATCGGCCGTTCCTGCCCGACACGAAACCGGTGATCGACCGCTCGAAACGGCTGCCGAACGTGATCATGGCATTTGGCCACGGCCAGCTCGGCCTCACGCTCGGCGCGACGACCGGCCGCCTGGTCGGCGACCTCGCGGCCGGCCGCCCGACGCGGCAGGACCTGTCACCATTCAGCGCTTATCGCTTCGCCTGACATTCGAGACCCTTCATGCACTCCTACGAACGACTTTTCATCGACGGCCGCTGGGTGGCGCCCGCTCGCGGCCAGACCTTCGACACGCTCGACCCGAGCGACGAAACCGTGATCGCGAAAGTGGCGGCCGCCACCGCCGAAGACATCGACCTCGCGGTCAACGCCGCGCGTCGCGCCTTCGACGCAGGCCCGTGGCCGCGCATGACCGGCGCACAGCGCGCCGCCGTGCTGCGCGCAATCGCGCAAGGCATCCGTGACCGCCTGCCCGAGCTGGCCGAACTCGAAGTGCGCGACAACGGCAAGCCGCTGCCCGAAGCGCTGTGGGATCTCGGCGACGCCGCCGGCTGCTTCGACTTCTACGCGGGGCTTGCCGAACAACTGGACGGCAACGCCGAAACGCCCGTGCCGCTGGCCGACGAGCGCTTCAGCACAGTCGTCCGCAAGGAGCCGATCGGCGTGGCCGGCGCGATCATCCCGTGGAATTTCCCGTTGCTGATGGCCGCGTGGAAGGTCGCGCCCGCGCTCGCGGCCGGCTGCACGATGGTGCTCAAGCCGTCCGAGCTGACGCCGCTCACCGCGCTGGAGCTGGCTGGCATCGCCGACGCGGCCGGGCTGCCGGCCGGCGTGCTGAACGTCGTGACGGGCCTCGGCGCGGATGCCGGCGCGCCGCTCGCCGAGCATCCGGGCGTCGACAAGCTCGCGTTCACCGGCAGCGTGCCAACCGGCAGCCGGATCATGCAGGCCGCCGCGCGCGACATCAAGAACGTAAGCCTCGAACTCGGCGGCAAGTCGCCGTTCATCGTGTTCGGCGACAGCGATCTCGAAGCGGCCGTCGAGTGGATCCTGTTCGGCATCTTCTGGAACCAGGGCGAAGTGTGTTCGGCCACGTCGCGCGTGCTCGTCGAGCGCTCGCTGTACGCGCCGCTCGTCGAGCGGCTCGCGCAGGAAGCGCGCAAAATCACCATCGGTAACGGCCGCGACGAAGGCGTACTGTTCGGCCCGCTGGTGAGCCGCGGGCAGTACGACGAGGTGCGGGAAGCGATCGCGCGCGGCCGCGACGAAGGCGCTCGGCTCGTGACGGGCGGCGGGCGGCCCGCGCATCTCGAACGCGGCTACTTCATCGAGCCGGCCGTGTTCGCCGACGTGCCGGAAGACAGCTGGATCTGGCGCGAGGAAATTTTCGGGCCGGTGGTGTGCGTGCGGCCGTTCGATACGGAAGACGAAGCGGTTCGCTCGGCCAACGATTCGCGCTTCGGTCTCGCGGCGGCCGTGATGTCGGCCGATCTGCCGCGCTGCGAGCGCGTGGCACGCGCGATGCGCGCGGGCATCGTGTGGATCAACTGCTCGCAGCCGACGTTCACGGAGGCGCCGTGGGGCGGCTACAAGCAGAGCGGGATCGGACGCGAGCTCGGCGAGTGGGGGCTGAACAACTACCTCGAAATCAAGCAGATCACGCGCTACGACAGCGACAAGCCGTGGGGCTGGTACATCAAGTAGGAAGGTGAATCGATCATGCGCTGGAACAAAACGCTGCAACTCGTCGACGTACATTGCGAGGGCGAGATCGGCAAGGTCATCACCGGCGGCGTCCTCGACGTGCCGGGCAAGACCATGCTCGACAAGATGAATCACATCAATGAGATCGACGACAGCTTGCGGCGCCTGGTCGTGCTCGAACCGCGCGGCTGCCTGCAGATGTCGGTCAACCTGCTGCTGCCGCCGACGCGGCCGGAAGCGCAGGCGGGCTTCATCGTGCTGCAGGCCGACAAGGCGCATCCGATGTCGGGCAGCAACTGCATCTGCGTCGTGACCGCGCTGCTCGAACTCGGCATGGTGCCGATGCAGGAACCGGAGACCACCGTCGTGCTCGACACGCCGGCCGGGCTCGTCACCGCGCGGGCCGCATGCCGCGACGGCCGCTGCGTCGGCGTCTCGCTGGACATGGTGCCGTCGTTCGTCGAACACCTCGATGTCGACGTGCACACGGAGGAATTCGGCACGATCAAGGCCGACATCGCATTCGGCGGCGTGTACTACGCACTCATCGACGTCGACCAGATCGGGCTCGACATCGCGCCGGGCAACGCGCGACAGCTCGCGACGCACGGCGTGCGGCTCAAGGCAATCATCAACCGGCAGGTCGCCGTGCAGCATCCGCTGGTCCCGGAGATCAACGAAGTCGCGTACGTGATGTTCCGCAACCGGGTCGACGACACGGTGTACCAGACCTGCACGACGCTGCCGCCCGGCCGCGTCGACCGGTCGCCGTGCGGGACCGGCAGCTCGGCCAATCTCGCGACGCTCGCCGCGCGCGGGCGCGTGCAGGTCGGCGATTGCCTCACATCACGCTCCACGATCGGCGGCGAATTCCGCGTCGAACTGCTGGGTACAACCGAAGTGGGCGGGCGGCCGGCCGTGCTGCCGCGCGTGACCGGGCGCGCGTGGGTGTTCGGGTTCCAGCAGCTCGGCGTCGATCCCGACGATCCGCTGGCCGCCGGGTTCATGCTCAGCGACACGTGGGGCGACGGATTCGGGCCATCCGCGCCATCAGGCACGTGAGGACGCGATGCTAAACTCGAGAGCGCGCCCGGCGACCCGGGCCGATTACAGGAAGGATGGCGAGATGAGCAAAGAGGCCGTTGAAACCGAAGGTGGCGGCCGCCGGCACGGCGGGCGGTATGTGTATGAGGAATTGCGCAAGCAGATCCTGACGCTCAAGCTGAAACCCGGCGTGCAGCTCGACGAAATCTCGCTGGCCGCGCAGTTCGGCCTGTCGCGTTCGCCGGTGCGCGACGCGATTGCGCGGCTGAGCAGCGAGGGGCTCGTCACGATCCTGCCGAACCGGACGACGCTCGTCACGCCGTTCGAGATCGAGGAATTCCCGAAATACATCTCGGCGCTCGACCTGATCCAGCGCGCGGTCACGCGGCTCGCGGCCACGCAGCGCTCCGAGGCCGACCTCGCGAAAATCCGCAAGGCCGACGACGTCTACATGGCGGCCGTCGCGAGCGGCGACTTCCAGGCGATGTCGGAGACCAACAAGGCGCTCCACATGGCGATCGCGCATGCCGCGAACAATCCCTACTTCGTCGGCTACTACGAGCGGCTGCTGGGCGAGGGGCAGCGCCTGCTTCATCTGCATTTCGACTTCACCGTGAGCTCGCCGACGGCCGCCAAGCTCGGCCGCGACCACGACGAACTGATCGACGCGATCGTGCGGCGCGATGCGGACGCCGCCGAGCGCGCTGCGCACGAGCACACGATGCTGTTCCAGAAGCGCTTCCTCGATTACATGCGGCAGAACATGACGGAGTCGATGGCGGTGCTGTAAGCGCAACACCGAAGGCCGGCGGCACCACGCCCATCCGGCTAAAATACCGCCCTGCCGCGCGTCCCGCCGCGGCCGGAGGATACTCACATGACCGCACGTCGCGGTGCCGCGGTCGCCATCGCGCCCGGTCACGAGACAGCCAGCCTGTCGAAAGCCCAGAAAACGTTCAATACGCTCGTCAAGCAGATCGAGAAGCGGCGCGAGCGGCTCGGCGCTTGGGACGCCGTGATGCCGGCGTTTCAGAAGAAATTCGTCGACGCGCTGTTGCCGCTCGAACAGGAATCGACGGCACTGCGGATCAAGCTGATCCACCTGCTCGACGATGCGTTCCTGCAGAAGGGCTTGAGCAAGGCCGAGCAACGCACGCTGTCCGACCTGATCGCCGACATGGCGCGCGATTTACTGCAAGTCAGCGACGACGCGACGCTGAAGGTCATTTACAACCGGCATGTCGGATCCGCGAACGTCGGCAACGCGGCGGCCGAGCCCGATCCCGAACCGACGAAACCGGAACGGGAATCCGAACCGCAATCGCAACAGCAATCGCCAGAGGATCTCGACTCACTGTCGCCCGACGAACTCGCCGAGCGGATACAGGCCGAACTCGACGCGCAGTTCGAGCGCGACATGGCCGCTCATGCGGCCCGCGAGGCCCAGCGCGCGAAGCGCAAGAAAGCGCCGAAGCAATCGGCCGCGCAGGCCAGGATCGAAGCCGAGCAGGCTGAATCGAGCAAGTCGATCCGCGAGATCTATCGGAAGCTCGCCAGCGCGCTGCACCCCGATCGCGAAACCGATCCGCGCGAGCAGGAACGCAAGACCGTGCTGATGCAGCGGGTCAACCACGCTTATGCGAAGGGCAATCTGCTGCAGCTGCTGGAACTGCAACTGGAGATCGAGCAGATCGACCGGCGTGCGATCGACGGGCTCAGCGAAGCGCGGCTCACGCGCTACAACGGCATCCTGGAAGAGCAGATCCGCGAGCTCGACCAGGAGATCCAGCACGTCGAGAACGATTTCCGGCGCACGTACGGCATCGCGTCGTCCACCAAGGTTGCGCCCGATACCGTCATCCGCATGCTCACGCGCGATATTGCCGGCATGCAGCGCGGCATCCAGGACCTCGGCGTGGCGCTGCGCGAGTTCGAGGATCCCGACAAGGTCAAGGACTGGCTGAAGGACATGAAGCGCCGGCCGGCATCGTCACGCTTCGACGACAATCCGTACTAGGTCCATTCGCCCACCCCGCAGGACGTCGGGCGCGTAGCCGGTTTGACGCGACAGCGACGCGGGCCGCCGAGCCGGCGTCAGGCTGCCTCGACCGGCGAGCGCCTCCGCTCCTCGACCATCGATGCGATCAGCGCCGCCAGATCGTCGGTCGACGGATCGTGAATTCCGGACGAGAGATGCAGTTCGAGATCGGCGGGCGGCAGCGGCGGCAACCCGTCGTTCGCGTCGAGCACCCGCCAATTGGCGGGCAACGTGCAACGGTCGATGATGGTCACCGCCGCGCGGTGATTGACCGCAATCCGGATCCCCGTGGGGCTCTGGCTCGTATAGACGATATGACACGGCCGATCGATATCAGCGAGCGCCGCGAGCCCGCGCTGCCGGTAACAACAGGTTTCGGGAAACAGCGCGAGCGGTACCGAGGCTTGCCGGTCGAGCTGAAAATCCCGATGCGCGGCCCACACGACCTGCTCACTGCCGAGCGTGTGGCCACCGGGGCGCGGCCCATGCCGGACGACGAGCGCGAGGTCGAGCTCGCCCGCATTCAGGCGCTCGAGCAGTTCGAGCGACATCCGGCAATGAATGTGCGGCTGCACGCCGGGCCGCAATTCATGGAAGCGCTTGAGCAAGTCCGGCAGCCAAAGCTCCGCGTAATCCTCAGGCAATCCGAAACGAATGACACGCTGCGACGAACTGCTTCGATTCAGTGCGGCAATCGCCTCGCTTTGGACCTGAATGATCCGGCGCGCGTGAATCAGGAAATTCTCGCCATCACGCGACAACGCGAGCCGGCGGCCGCCGCGCAGGACGAGGGGCGTGCCGAGCCGCTCCTCGAGCGTGCGGATCCGCAGACTGATCGTCGATTGCGTCCGGTGCAACTGCCTCGCAGCGGACGTGAAACCGCCCGTATCCACCACCGCGACAAACGCGCGAATCAATTCCGGGTCCAGCGAGCTGAGTTTCGACCAATCGGGTCCGCTGATAGAAGCCATCGAAATTACTCGTTTTCAAAAAGAATTTGACGTCCGAAAGATGGCGGTGAGCGAGCCGATTATTGATGAAAATAATTCCGCTCACAACCTTCGCCGATCCGACACGGCCCGACTCGCCCGGCGCGATGCAGCCCCGTATCGCGCGCCCTCGTCCACCCTATCGAAAACGAGATTCGCACATGATCCCCTCACTATTTTTCCATCGGCTTTTCCGCCCGATCCTCCGTCGCGCCGGCCGCTTGCTGCCCCGGCTGCTTCTGCTCACCGGCCTGATCGCCGGCGCCCATCCCGCAACCGCAGCCGACGATCGCACGATCACGATCGGCGTGAACAACTGGGCCGAAAATATCGCGGTTGCGAACCTGTGGAAGGCACTGCTCGCGCAAAAAGGCTATACGGTCTCGCTGCGACCGGGCGACAAGGCGATCATTTACAGCGCTGTCGCGCAAGGCAAGCTCGACCTCACGTTCGAAGTCTGGCTGCCGTCGGCGGATGCCGCCCCCTATGACAGCGTGAAATCGCGGGTCGAAAAGATCGGGCCCTGGTTTCCGCGCGCGCAGCTGGGCCTCGCCGTGCCGGACTATGTCGACGTCGATAGCGTCGACCAGTTGAACGCACGCGCCGCGCAGTTTCAGCACGATGGCAAGCCGATGATCTTCGGCATCGAACCGGGCAGCGGCCTGATGAAACTGACGGCCCAGGCACGCACCGCGTATGGGCTCGACTACACGGTGCTGCCTTCATCCGAGGCCGCGATGCTGCTTGCGCTCGAACGCGCAGCAAAGCGTCGCGAGCCGATCGTGGTCACGCTGTGGAATCCGCACTGGGTCTGGGCGAAATATCCGATGCACTACCTGAAGGACCCGAAGCAGGTGTTCGGGCAGCCAGATGCGATCTACGCGATCGCGACCGCCGGATTCGGCCGCGCGCATCCGGATATCTCGCACTGGCTCGGCGCCTGGAAGATGGACGACCAGACGCTCGGCTCGCTGATGAACGACATTCGCGCGGAGGGCGATGCCGACCCGCAGAAGGGCGTCGCACGCTGGATCGCGGCAAACCGCGAGCGCGTCGACGCATGGCTGCGCTAGGTGCCGAACCGGGCAACCGTGCGCGGTCTGCCTTGGCCGCCGCACGGCGTGCCTGCCGGCGTATTCATTGACGGTTCCGCTTGGGCAATCGGAATAACTCGTTTCCTGAAACATTCTGGTTGACGAAAGATGATCGATATCCGCGGCAAGCATCCCGCGCCGCGACCGTGCCGATGCATTTCCCTTCCTGGAGTCAAAACATGACCGTCAACCTGCCGCTTGCCGATGCCGAATGTATGGACCTCGGCGACATCGTCGATACCGACCGCTATCCGCTGCACGCCCCGGATCATCCCCGGATGCGCGAGTTGATAGCGGCCTGCCGCGACGAACTCGCGGGCCACGGCAGCGCCGTGCTGCACGATTTCCTGCGGCCGGCCGCCCTCGAACTGGCGCGCGCCGAGGGCCGCGCGCTGGCGGCGAAGACGTTCTACTCGCACCGCAAGGTCAATGCGTATTTCACGGCCGACGATCCGTCGCTGCCGGCCGACGATCCTCGCCGCGTGTTCATGGATCGCACCAGCGGCTTCGTCACGCGCGACATCATTCCGGCCGACGCAATCATTCATCGCCTGTACGTCGCCCAGTCGATGAAATCCTTCATCGCCGCATGCCTCGGCGAGGCGCGCGTATGGGAGTACGCGGATCCGTACGCCGGCCTCGTGCAAAACGTGCTGCCGCCCGGCACGGAGCAGCCGTGGCACTACGACACGAACGAATTCATCGTGTCGATGATGACCCAGCAACCGGCCGCCGGCGGCGACTTCGAGTACTGCCCCGGTATCCGCTCGCCGGAAGGCGAGAACTACAACGAGGTCGGGCGCGTCGTGCGCGGCGAGACACGCGAGCCGGTCCGCGTGATCACGTTGCGCCCGGGCGATCTACAACTGTTCAAGGGCCGCTTCTCGCTGCATCGCGTCGCGCGGGTCGAGGGCGAGCGCGAGCGTCACACGGCGATCTTCGCGTACTCGAAGAAGCCCGGCGTGATCGGCCGCCTCGAGCGCACACGCCAGTTGTACGGCCGTGTCTCGGAAATGCATCTCGAGGCCGAGCAACGGCTCGTCCGCGCCGACGGCCTTGTCGACTGATCCGTCATTCTCCGCCCGATTCCATTCGAAACCTGATACCCGATACCCGATACCATGTCCATCCTCAGACCGACCCACCGTCCGGAAGATTGCGAACCGACCGCCGACGAGATCGCACAGATCCAGCGAGACCGGCTCGCCGCGGTTCGCCGCGAACTGAAGAAGCGAGACCTGAGCGCCGCCGTCCTGTTCGACCCGACCCACATGCGCTATGCGACGGGGTCGCGCAACATGCAGGTGTACTCGATGCGCAATCCGGCGCGATACCTGTTCGTGCCGGCCGAAGGCAAGGTCGTGCTGTTCGAGTACGCCGGCTGCGAGTTTCTTGCCGACGGGCTCGACACGGTCGACGAAGTTCGTCCGGCGACCGCTATTTCGTACTACTTCTGTGATGACATGCTTCGTCAGGTTACCGAACGATGGGCGGACGAAATCGACGCGCTCGTCCGCGCATCGGGCGGCGGCAAGCGCATCGCGATCGAAAGCGCGACATCCGCGGCCGCGTTCGCACTTCAGGCGCGCGGCTACGAGATCTCCGATGCACAGGAACCGCTCGAGCGCGCCCGCGCAATCAAGGTGCCGAACGAAATCAAGATGATCCGCGCGTCGCTGCGCGCAGCGGAAGCGGGGGTACGCAAGCTCGAGGCCGCGCTCGTGCCGGGCATCAGCGAAAACGAACTGTGGTCGCATCTTCATCAACACGTGATCGCAACGGACGGCGACTACGTGGAGACTCGGCTGATCAGTTCGGGGCCGCGCACGAACCCGTGGTTCCAGGAGAGCAGCCCGCGCAAGATCCAGGCGGGCGAGCTGGTCGGGCTTGATACCGACGTTGTCGGCCGGTTCGGCTACTACGCGGACTTTTCCCGCACGTTCCTGTGCGGCGACGGCCCGGCGACCGACGCACAGAAGAACCTCTACCGGCTCGCGTACGATCAGATCCACGCCAACATGGAAAACGTGAAGGCCGGCACGACGTTTCAGGAATTCATCGCGAAAGCATGGAAAATCCCGCAGCCGTATCGCGCGCGCCGCTATTTCGCGCTCGCGCACGGTGTCGGGATGACCGGCGAGTATCCCTATATCGTCCATCGTGAGGATAGCGATGCAAAGGGTTATGACGGCGTGATCGAGCCCGGCATGACGCTGTGCATCGAGAGCTACATCGGTCACGAAGCCGGGGGCGAGGGCGTGAAGCTCGAAGAGCAGGTGTACGTGCGTGACGACGGGCAGGTCGAGCTGTTGTCCGACTACCCGTTCGAAGCGCGCCTGCTCGCGTAGAAGCGGCAAGCCCGCCGCCACCACTGCCGCCGCGCCCGCCAGCGAACGATCGACCGCGATGAACGTCCGGTACGGCACGCACGTGCCGATGGCGATATCGAAAAGCACGAGATGCAGGCGCGGGCCGCCTGCATCACCGCACCTCGCCCATCCCGCCCATCAGCGTCATCAGCTGCTGTCGCAGCCACTGACTGCCCTGGTCCTGATCGGCGCTGCGATGCCAGTAGCAGAAGTATTCGAGCCCGGGCATCTCGAACGGCAGTTCGAGAATCCGGGCCGGATAGCGCTGCAGCAGCCGCAGCGGCGCCGTCAGCGCGAGATCGCCGCGCATCGCGATCAGCGGCGCGACCATGTAGTGCTGCACGCGCATCTGGATGTTGCGGCGCAGCCCCAGGCGCGTCAGTTCCGCGTCGACGTGCCCGCTGCCCTTGCGGCGGCTCGACACGTGGATGTGCCCCATCGACAGGTAGTCGTCCATGGTCAGCGTGTCACCCTTGAACGGGTGATCGTCGCGGATCATGCATGCGTAGCGGTCGCGCACGAGCAGCGCCTGGTGCAGATGCGGATCGCCGATCAGCGGCGCGTCGATCGCGATATCCACCGAGCCGTTCGCGAGCGCAGTCGCGACTTCGCGCCGGTCCATCGTGTAGCTGCGCACGTGCATGCCCGGCGCATGTGTTTGCAGCAGTTCGCCGAGCGCGGGCAGCAGCAGCGCTTCGGTCAGGTCGCTCATGCTGAGCCGGAACACGCGCTCGGACGAGGCCGGATCGAACACGTCGCCTTCGTGCGCGCTCGAATCGAGCAGTTGCAGCGCCTCGCGCACGCGGCCGACGATGTTCTCGGCCATCGGGGTCGGCATCATCCCGGCCGGCGTGCTGACGAACAGCGGATCGTTCAGCGTCTTGCGCAGCCGCGCCAGCGCGTTGCTGACGGCCGGCTGCGTGAGGTTCAGCACCTCGGCCGAGCGCGTCAGGTTGCGCTTGTTGTAAATCGCCTCGAATACGACGAACAGGTTCAGATCAATCTTCGAAAGGCGCATCGCCGGGTCTCCTTGCCGGCATCTTACGGCGCACGCCGCCCGTTCGTCCATGACACCCCCAAGGTCCGACGCGCCGCTCAGCCGCGCGGCGGCCGCGTCAGGTACGGCTCGGTCGACCCGCGCACGGCGTCCTTGATCTCCATGCGCGCGATCGCCTGCAGGTGCACCTCGTCCGGGCCGTCGGCGAAGCGCAGCGCGCGGCCCCAGGTCCACATGTCGGCGAGCGGCGTGTCGGGGCTCACGCCCATCGCGCCGAACACCTGCATCGCGCGGTCGCATACGTCCGTGTACACGGTCGGCACGAGCGCCTTGATCATCGAGATTTCCTTGCGCGCCGCCTTCGCGCCGACCTTGTCGATCATCCACGCGGCCTTCAGCACCAGCAGGCGCGCCTGATCGATCTCGATGCGCGAGCGTGCGATCCATTCGCCGACCGTGCCGTGACGATTCAGCGGCTTGCCGAACGCCTCGCGCGACTGTGCGCGGTCGACCATCAGCTCAAGCGCCAGCTCGGCAGCGCCGATCGATCGCATGCAGTGATGGATGCGGCCCGGCCCGAGGCGCGCCTGCGCGAGCGCGAAGCCGCTGCCTTCCTCGCCGAGCAGGTTGCGCGCCGGCACGCGCACGTTGTCGAACGTGATCTCGCAGTGCCCTTCCGGCGCGTAGTGATTGACCACCGTGATGTTGCGCAGGATCGTCACGCCCGGCGTGTCGCGCGGCACGAGGATCATGCTCTGCTGCTGGTGCGACTCGGCGTCGGGATCGGTCTTGCCCATCACGATGAAGATCTTGCAGTTCGGATGCGCGGCGTTCGTGATGAACCACTTGCGGCCGGTGATCACGTACTCGTCGCCGTCGCGCCGGATCCGCGTCGTGATGTTGGTCGCATCCGACGATGCCACGTCGGGCTCCGTCATCGCGAACGCCGAACGGATCTCGCCGCGCAGCAGCGGCAGCAGCCACTGTTCGCGCTGCTCGGGCGTCGCGAACATGTGCAGCAGTTCCATGTTGCCGGTGTCCGGCGCGTTGCAGTTGAACACTTCCGACGCCCAGCTCACGCGCCCCATGATCTCGGCGAGCGGCGCGTATTCGAGGTTGGTCAGGCCCGTGCCGGGCTCGTCGTCCTTCAGGTGCGGCAGGAACAGGTTCCACAGCCCTTCGGCCTTCGCGCGCTCCTTCAGCTCCTCCATGAACGACACGGGATACTGGCCCGCGTGCACTTCGTCGTTCCACTGGCGGATGCGCGGCACGATGTGCGCGTCCATGAACGCATGCACGCGTTCGCGCAGCGCTTCCACTTTCGGGGTGTAGCCAAAGTCCATGATCGACTCCTCGAGATTGCGTGTTCGGTTCGGTCAGAAGGCCGAGACGCCGCCGTCGACGGCGACGGCCTGCCCGGTCAGATAAGTGTTTTCCTTCGCGCACAGCATCAGCATCGTCGCGACGATTTCGTCGGGCCGGCCGAGCCGCTTCATCGGCGAGCCCTGCGCGAGAAAGTCCTGGCGGTCGCCGATATCGCTGTCGGTGACCATCGGCGTCGTGCTGTAGAACGGGCACACCGCGTTCACGCGAATGCCGTGGCGCGCGTATTCGAGCGCGGCCGTCTTCGTGAGCCCGACCACCGCGTGTTTCGACGCCGCATAGGCCGCCAGCTTCGGCGCGCCGCCGAGCCCGGCCACCGACGCGACGTTCAGGATCACGCCTTCGCGCTGCGCGAGCATCTGGCGGATCTGGTGCTTCATCCCGAAGAACACGCCCTTCGCGTTCACCGCGAAGCTCAGGTCGAGATCGGCTTCGTCGGTGTCGATCAGCGCCTTCATCGGCGGCGCGATGCCAGCATTGTTGATGCCGACGTCGAGCCGTTCGAAGCCCGCGACCGCCGCCTGGACCAGCAACGCGACGTCGGCTTCGGCACGCACGTCGCAGCGCTGCGCGATCACATCGGCGCCGGCTGCGCGCAGCCGCGCGGCCACGTGTTCGAGCGCTTCTTCGTTCAGGTCGCCGAGCGCGAGCCGCGCGCCCATCGCGGCCAGCTCGCTCGCGAGCAACGCACCGAAGCCGCTCGCGGCGCCGGTGATCATCACGGCCTGCCCCGCATAGCTGTCGAGTTTCATCGCGCGCTCAGATCGTCAGGCCGCCGTCGACGACGATGCATTCGCCGTTCGTGTAGCTCGCCGCGTCCGACACGAGATACAGCACCGTGCCGGCCATCTCGCGCGGCTCCGCGTGGCGGCGCAGCGGAATCTTCCCCATCCAGGTTTCGTAGATGTCCTTGTCGGCGAACAGCGCGCCTGCGAACTTCGTCTTCGTGAGGCCCGGCAGCAGCGCGTTCACGCGGATGCCGAACGGCCCGCACTCCTTCGCGAACGCCTTCGTCATGTTGACGACGGCCGCCTTCGTGATCGAGTAGATGCCCTGCCGGTCGCCCGGCTGAAGCGCATTCACCGAAGCGGTGTTGACGATCGCGCCGCCGCCCTGCGCCTTCATCAGCTTGCCGGCCTCGACCGACATGAAGAAGTAGCCGCGGATGTTCACGTCGACGGTCTTTTCATACGCGGCGAGATCGGTATCGAGGATGTGCCCGAAATACGGGTTCGCGGCCGCGTTGTTCACGAGGATGTCGAGCCGGCCGTGCTTGCCGCGGATCGTCTCGAACGTCGCGGCGATGTCCTCCAACCGCCCGACGTGGCAGGCCAGCGCTTCGGCGCGGCCGCCCGCCGCGACGATCGCGTCCGCGACCGCCTGGCAGTCGTCCAGCTTGCGGCTCGACACGATCACGTGCGCGCCCTGCTCCGCGAGCAGCTTCGCGATTTCCTCGCCGATGCCGCGGCTCGCGCCCGTCACCAGCGCGATCTTGCCCGTCAGGTCGAACAGATTCGTTGCCATGTTGCTGTGCTCCTCCATTGATATGTTGTCGTGCCGTCGCTCGGCGATGTCGGCAATCTCAGCGGTGCGCGTCGATCACGCCGACGGCCATTTCGGCCAGCCGGCCGGCCATCGCGCCCACGCGCAGCGCCTGCTCGCTCGACGCGTTGCCCTGCAGCGCGCGCGCCTTCACGCCCTGCGCGATCGCCGCGAGCCGGAAGAAACTGAAGGCCAGATAGAAATGCCAGTCGCGGATCGGCTCGATGCCGCGCAGTTCGCAATAGCGCGCGACGATCGCCGCTTCGTCGGGAATGCCGAGTTCGGCGCGATCCTGGCCCGCGAGCCCGCGTACCTGGCCGCCCGACGGCAGCCGCAGGCACATGCAGAAGTACGCGAGATCGGCGAGCGGATTGCCGAGCGTCGACAGTTCCCAGTCGAGCACGGCCTGCACGCGATAGTCATCGCGCGCGAATATCAGGTTGTCGATCCGGAAATCGCCGTGCACCAGCGCGGGCCGGCCCGTGTCTTCCGGGCACGCCTTCGGCAGCCAGTCGATCAGCGCCTCCATCGCGTCGAGGCGCTCCGTTTCCGCCGCGCGATACTGCTTCGTCCACACGCCGATCTGGCGCTCGAAGTAGTTGCCGGGGCGACCGTAATCGGCAAGGCCGACCGCGTCGACGTCCACGTCGTGCAGCGCGGCCATCGTGCGCAGCAGTGCGTCGTAGCAGATCGCCCGATCGGCCTTCGGCAGTTCCGGCAGCGCCGGATCCCAGAAGATCCGGCCGTCCTCGAAGCTCATCACGTAGAACAGACTGCCGATCACGTCGCGGTCTTCGCAGAGGTGATACGGATGCGCGACCGGCACCGCGGTGCCCGACAGCGCGCTGAGCACGCGGAATTCGCGATCGACCGCGTGCGCGGATTTCAGCAGTTCGCCGGGCGGCTGGCGGCGCAGCACGTAGCGGCCGCTCTTCGCATGCAGCAGGAAGGTCGGGTTCGACTGGCCGCCGGCAAACTTCTCCATGTCGAGCGGGCCTTCGAAACCCGGCACGTGCGCTTCCAGATAGTTCGTGAGGCGGGCTACGTCGAGAGGCTGGGAAGGGTTCGTCATCGTCGCGATCGTTCGTGGGTCAGCCGTAGGTGCGCCACGCATGTCGTTCGGGATCCTCGAGATGCGGGATGCCGTTGAACGACGCCAGGTGGAACGCTTCGGCGTTGAAGAAAAACTGCGAAAGACTGCTGTTGCGGATCTGCAGGTTCAGCGCGATCGCGCTCGACGGCGGCGCGGCGAGCACCTGCTGCACCGTCACCGCGATCGGCCCGCCGGAGCTCACCGCGAGCACGCGCTGGCTGCCGCCGTGGCGGATCGCGGCGCGCGCGTCGGCGACGCGCTGCTGGAAATGCGCCCAGGTTTCGGGCGCGGTGTCGCCGAGCTTGTCGTCGGCCCACAGGTGCAGCACCTGTCGCAGCGCGCGAAAGTGCTCCTTCATCGAGCCGGCCGCGAGCCGCGCGATCTCCGGATAGTCGCTGGCCGCCGCCGCGAACAGCCCGTGGAAGTCGTATTCGTTCAGGCCCGGATGGCGGTCGACCGGCGCGCCTTCGCGGCCCATCCCGCGCAGGATCGCGTCGACCGTCTGCGCATGCCGGTTCATCGTGCCGCAGATCACGCGGTCGAACGTCAGGCCCTGCCGTGCGAAGTACTCGCCGAGCCACACGCCCTGCTGCTCGCCGAAGGGGGACAGCCGGTCGTAGTCGTCCGTGCCGAACGACGCCTGCCCGTGCCGTACCAGAAAGAGTTCAGCCATTGCATGTCCGCCTGAATGGAACCGAAGGCCCAGCATAGCGAGCGGGCTTACATTTTTGAAATTTATTTTTTGAATCGGTTGGTATTCATGAAATGAATTCCACGGATTCAAACAATGCGCTTGCAACGACTTTCGTCTTAGCCTGCGTCGCGGCACGCGAATTGCGTCAGCAGGCACCGTCCTATCACCACGTTCAGGAGGGTGCGATGCTCGGTACGATCCTTATCATCGTTCTGATTCTGCTTCTCATTGGAGCATTTCCCGCATGGCCGCACAGCCGAGGCTGGGGCTACTGGCCATCCGGCACTCTCGGGCTGGTCGTCCTCATCGTCGTGATACTGGTGTTGCTGGGGCGCATCTGACGGTTTCCGCCGCCTGCTGACGGCGGGGAACGCCTCGGGCGGCACGCGCCCGCCCCGCCCGCATGCGCGCCTTTCCGAATCCTCGCCGTGGACTCTTTACATAACGGGGCCGGAACTGGCGCGGCAGGCGCCGCGCGTTACTGGCCGCCCTCCAGACGCAACTGAAGCCGGCTCGTCACCGACGTCACCCCTGGCACCTGGCGGGCCGCGTCCACCGCGACCCGATCCTGGGATTCGTCGGAGATCGACCCGGCCAGCGTCACGTCGCCCGTCTTCGCCTTGGCGAACACGGTGACCTGCGCATTGCCGATGCCGTGCGCTTTACCGATTGCCAGCTGCACCTTCTTCGCGAACGCGCGGTCGGCCGCGCGCCCGGCTTTCTTCGTCGCCCGCGGCGACGCGTTCTACGGTGCAACAGCCGGCGCGGCGGACGCGGTAGCAGTGGCGGCAGCAGCGGCGGACTGTGCATGGCCGGTGATCGGCGACAGCGCGACGAAACCTGCAACGACGATTGCAAAATGGTGCTTCATCGGATTTCTCCTCAACGGGAACGAACGGGGAAAACCGCCGAGCGCCGGCCGTCAGGCCGTGGCGGCGGATAACGCACGGCCGCGCGGTGCGGCGAGCGCGGCGAGCGCACGCTCGTCGGCTTTCAGCGCGGGCGCCAGCGTGGCGCGCACATGGTCGACGAAGGTACGGACCTTGGCATCGAGGACGTCGCCCGGGCCGCACGGCGGCACGACACTGCCTATACCCGCGTCCACCCGTTCCGATAAAGCTCCGCGGCCAGCACGCCGAGCCGCGACGCGAGGATGCGGCTACTTAAGCATCGAGATTCGCGACACCGATCTCGCGCCGTATGCGCGGCGACTCGGTCCGCATCCGCCAGGCGCTGCCGGCGCTGCGGGAATACGCGCGCCGCCATGCGGATCCCCACGGAACCCGCCGCGTTCGCGCCGTCACGCGCGCGGTTCGCGCCCGACCTGTTCGAGCGGCGGGCTGAACCCGAGCACCGTGTACGCGATGACGGACACCGTCCCTTTCCCCGCCGCGCCCCGCACGACCACCGCGCGCACGGCGCCGGCCCGGTCGAATTTCAGGCGGGTACCGACGGTCGCGTTGCGCAGCGCCTCCAGCTCCTCGATCCGCGCGATCGCCAGCTTGCGCACCGCGCCGGACACGTACACGGGCAGGAACACCAGCGCGATGAAGATCGACACCGCGTCCTTCGATACACTGTCCAGCACCGGCTGACCCGACAACACGAGTGACAGCGACGTCGCGGCGACGACGATCGCGAGCACGGTCGCGCCCACACCGAGCGACGAGAACCGCTCGGCCGCCTTCTTCATGCGTGCCTTCACGAGCGCGCGCGCGGTCGCGGACGGCACCAGCCATTCGCGCTGCGCGCCGTGGTACCCGGCGAAGCCAAGGAACAGCGTCGCGACGGCGCTGATGCCGATGCTGGTGTACAGCGCATCGAAGATCATGCAGATGAATTCGAGCACGAACACGATCACCGGCGGCCACAGCAGCAGACGGAACGAATAGCCGTCGCGGCCATGCCCCTGGATCCACCCTCTCACCAGCGGCAGTTGCCAGAAGCGGCTCTCCCGGTGAAGCGAAAGTTTTTCGTTGTCGGTCAATTCTTCACCTGTGGTGTTCCGTTGCGTCTGGTACGGTTGACGCGGCTGAAACAGGAATGAATACCTGGGGTTATCGATTGATCCCAAAGATTCATTAGACGGTGCATCCTCCTGCGCGCGATGCTGGCCCCGCCAGTGAACGCTGCGTCATTGCAACGCCGCGCACGAAAAATGGAGTGAGACACATGCCTACCGATCACCGTCAACGGCGCCACACGCTGTGGCTGCTGTGCGCGCTTTCGTTCATCCTCTACGTCGACCGCGTGAACCTCGCGACCGCGGCCGGCGCGATCAAGGCTGAGCTCGGCCTGTCGAATACCGAACTTGGCGTCGCATTTTCCGCGTTCGCGTATTCGTATGCAATCTGCCAGATCGGCGGTGGCTGGATCGCCGACCGCTTCGGCGCCCGCATCACGCTGATCGGCTGCGGGCTGATCTGGGTCGCCTCGACGTTCATGACCGGGCTCGTGCACAGCCTCGCGCTGCTGTTCGCCGCCCGCCTGCTGCTCGGGATCGGCGAAGGCGCGACGCTGCCCGCCCAGGCCCGCGCGATCACGCACTGGTTCTCGCGTGAACGGCGCGGCGTCGTGCAGGGCTTCACGCATTCGTTCTCGCGGCTCGGCAACGCGGTCACGCCGCCGATCGTCGCCGCGCTGATGACGTGGCTGTCGTGGCGCGCGGCATTCTTCGTGATCGGCGCGGTGACGCTGGTGTGGCTCGTGTGGTGGGTCGTCGGCTTCCGCGAGTACCCGCGCGGAGAAGGCGACGGCCGCACGCACACCGCTGCCGCCGTCCGCCCGGCACCGTCGTCCGGCCCGACGCCGTGGGGGCCGCTGTTGCGCCGGATGGCGCCCACGATCTTCGTGTACTTCTGCTACGGCTGGACCGCGTGGCTGTTCTTCACGTGGCTGCCGACCTTCTTCCTGAACGGCCAGGGCCTGAACTTGAAATCGACTGCGCTGTTCGCGTCCGGCGTGTTCTTCGCGGGCGTGGTCGGCGACACGCTCGGCGGCTGGCTGTGCGACCGCATCTATCGCAAGACCGGCAACCTCGCGCTGTCGCGCCAGAGCGTGATCGTCGCGAGCTTCACCGGCGCGCTCGTCTGCCTGCTGCCGCTCGCGTTCGTGCATTCGACGGCCGGCATCGCGCTGTGCCTGTCCGGGTCGTTCCTGTGCCTCGAACTGACGATCGGGCCGATCTGGGCCGTGCCGAGCGACATCGCGCCGCAACACGCGGGCATCGCGAGCGGAATGATGAACGCGGGTTCGGCGATCGCGGGGATCCTGTCGCCGATCCTGTTCGGCTATCTCGTCGATCACACCGGCAGCTGGACCGTGCCGTTCGTCGGGTCGGTCGCGATGCTGCTGATCGGCATCGTCGCCGCGCTGCGGATCCGGCCGGATCGCGCGTTGTCGGAAGCGACGCCGCCGCTCGCCGAAGCGCCGGCCGCGCCGTAGGCGCGCTGAAGCCGTTCGCTTCGGGTTCGCCTGCCTCCCCGTCCTCGCCAGCGTCGCCGTCGCGCTTCACTGCGTTCCGCGATGGTGGTGCCTCGGCTGATTCGGCTGATTCGGCCGACGCGGCTTGTTCGGCGTGCTTGGCTGGCTCGGCCAGCTCGGCTGATTCGGCTGATTCGGTCGCCTCGGCTGGCTCGGTCGCCTCGGCTGGCGCGGCTGGCTCGGCCGCCTCGGCTGGCAAACCGCGCCGTTACGCGCCGCCGTCATCGCCCGGCCCGCCTTCCCGGTGGAACAGCGCGAGAAACTGCTGCGCGGGAATGCTCAGCGGCCGGTCGCGCCGCACGAGACTCCCGTACGACGGCAGCTTCTGGCCGAGCTCGTAATCGAGGATCGCCACGAGCCCGTGCTCCGCGTTGCGCTGCGCGACCGTCAGCGGAATCACGCCGAGCATGTGCGAACGGTCGACGAGGTTCATCGTCGTCAGGATCGAGCCCGTCTCGACCAGCCCGCGCGGCATCGGCTGGTGACGCGCGTGGAACTCGCGCTCGACGACCTCGCGCGCCGGGCTGCCGGCCGGCTGCAGGATCCACGTGTAATCGAGCAGCGCGTCGAATGCGACCGGCCCGGCGCCGGCAAGCGGATGGTCGCGGCCCGCGATGATCGCGAGCGCCTCGTCATCCACCACGCGGAAGTCGCAATCGGTGCCGACGTTGCGTCCGATCACCACTTCGAGCACGCCTTCGCGCAACTGCGGCATCAGCCGGTCGCTGGTATCGACCGCGATGTCGATCGCGAGCAGCGGATAGCGCGCCTTCAACCGCACCAGCGCCTCGGTGAGCCGCCCCGGCGACGCGGCCATGATGCTGCCGATCGCGAGCCGCCCCGCGCTGCCGAGCTGCAGCTCGCCCAGCTCGCGATTGAGCGCCTCCATGCTGCCGCGAATCCCGCGGAAATAGCCGAGCACGCGCTCGCCGGCCGGGTTCAGCACGAGTCCGCGCCCGACACGGTCGAACAGCCGCTGGCCGAGCGCGCTTTCCAGCTCGGCCAGCATCTTCGTCGCGGCCGGCTGCGTAAGGCCCAGCTGCCCGGCGGCCCCGCGCAGCGTCGAGCATTCATCCACCGCGAGCAGCAGCGCGATCTGCCGCATCCGCAGCCGGTTCAGCAATTGGGGAGTCGAGTCTCGTCGATCGATCGAGCCCATTTCGATTACTCCAGGTTATCGATTCATCAAGAGTTTTCAATTTACCGACTCATTCCGTCTACCTAGCATGAACCCCATAGACCAACGGCCCCGCGCCGACACCGGAGACACAGCATGAACCCGCAACCGACCGCCGCCCGTCACGGAGACGCCTCATGACGACCGCCGCCGCCCTGCCCGTCGTCGCGCTGACGCTCGGCGACCCCGCCGGCATCGGCGCCGAACTGATCGCGAAACTGCTCGCGCGGCCCGACGCGACGTCCCGCGCGAACCTCGTGCTGATCGGCGACCGCTGGCTGTGGGAAGCCGGCCAGCGCGTCGCCGGCGTGACGGTCGAGCTCGAGCCCGTCGAATCGCTCGCCGCCGTGCGCGGCCGGCCGTCCACCGCGCGCGCCGCGTTCGTCGCGGTCGAAACGATCGATCCCGCACAGGTCACGGTCGGCCAGCCCGGCGCGGCCGGCGGCCGCTCGACGCTGACCGTGCTCGACCAGTGTCTCGACGCCGCGCTCGCCGGCGACATCGACGCGATCTGCTTCGCGCCGCTGAACAAGTACGCGATGAAGCTCGGCGGGCTCAGGCACGACGACGAGCTGCACCACTTCGCGGCCGCGCTCGGCGTGACCGGCTACTTCTGCGAATTCAACACGCTCGGCGAACTGTGGACCGCGCGCATCTCGTCGCATATCCCGCTGAAGGAAGCGGCGGCCCAACTGAGCGTCGAGCGCATCGAACAGGCATCCGAACTGATTTACCAGTCGTTGCTCGCGAACGGCGTCGCGACGCCGAAGGTCGCGATCGCCGCGTTCAACCCGCACGGCGGCGACGGCGGCAGCTGCGGCCGCGAGGAAGTCGACATCATCGAGCCGGCGGTACGCAAGCTGCAGTCGCGCGACTGGCCGACCGACGCGCCGTTCCACGGCCCGTTCCCCGCCGACACGATCTTCCTGAAGGCGCAGGCCGGCGACTACCAGGCGATCGTCACGATGTACCACGACCAAGGGCAGATCGCGATCAAGCTGCTCGGCTTCTCGCGCGGCGTGACCGTGCAGGGCGGGCTGCCCGTGCCGATCACGACGCCCGCGCACGGCACCGCCTACGACATCGCGGGGCGCGGCAGCGCCGACGTCGGCGCAACCTGGCAGGCGTTGCAGATCGCGTGCCGGATGGGCGCCGCGCGCCGAACGCCCACCGTTTCGGCGTGACGTTCGCGCGCCCTTGCACACAACAACATCGATTCCAGGAGACACCAACATGAAGATCCGCTCCGTGCGCGCCCGCGTATTCCAGTGGAAAGGCAAGACCGTCCCGCCGCAGGGCAACTTCTGCTCGAACGCGATGGACCTGCTGTACGCGCCGCAGGAAACCATGAGCACGTTCCGCTTCCATGCGTGGACCGTCGTCGAAGTCGAGACCGACGACGGCATCGTCGGCCTCGGCAACGTCGCGCTCGCGCCGCACATCGCGAAAGCGATCATCGACCAGTACCTCGCGCCGCTCGTGATCGGCCAGGACCCCTGGGACTATGAGTATCTGAACCAGCGGATGTACCGCGCGACCCACGCGTGGGGCCGCAAGGGCATCGGCATGGCGGCCATCTCGGCGGTCGACATCGCGATCTGGGACATCCTCGGCAAGAGCGTCGGCAAGCCCGTGTTCAAGCTGCTCGGCGGCCGCACCAAGGAAAAGATCCCCTGCTATTACTCGAAGCTCTACCGCACCGACCTGAAAGAGATGCAGGACGAGGCGCAGCGCTATATGAAGGAAGGCTTCCGCGCGTTCAAGATGCGCTTCGGCTACGGGCCCGCGCACGGGCAGCAGGGCGTGGTGGAGAACCTGAAGTCGGTCGCGGCGATCCGCGAGGTGATCGGCTACGACAACGACCTGATGCTCGAGTGCTACATGGGCTGGAATCTCGAGTACGCGAAGCGCATCCTGCCGAAGCTCGAGAAGTACCAGCCGCGCTGGCTCGAGGAACCCGTGATCGCCGACGACATCGACGGCTACGCGGAACTGAACCAGCTCACGCGCATTCCGATCTCCGGCGGCGAGCACGAGTTCTCGCTGTACGGCTTCAAGCAGCTGCTGGACCGCAAGGCCGTGTCGGTCGTGCAGTACGACACGAACCGCGTCGGCGGGATCACGATGGCGCACAAGATCAATGCGCTGTGCGAGGCGTACAGCGTGCCGGTGATTCCGCATGCAGGCCAGATGCACAACTATCACCTGACGATGAGCACGCTCGCGTCGCCGATGAGCGAGTACTTCCCGATGTTCGACGTGGAAGTGGGCAACGAGCTGTTCTATTACATCTTCGACGGCGAGCCGGTGGCCGAGAACGGCTTCCTGCAACTGCGCGACGACGTGCCGGGCCTCGGTCTCACGCTGAAGACCGAGTTCCTCGACCAGTTCGACATCGTCGAGTGAGCACGGCCATGAACGCACGCTACCAAGGCGTCTTTCCGGTTGCGCCGACCATCTTCGACGCGCACGGCGCGCTCGACCTCGACGGCCAGCGCCGCTGCCTCGACTTCATGATCGATGCCGGCTCGCAGGGCATCTGCATCCACGCGAACTACTCGGAGCAGTTCGCGCTCGGCGACGACGAACGCGAGCTCATCACGCGCACGACGCTCGAACACGTCGCCGGCCGCGTGCCGGTGATCGTCACGACGTCGCATTTCAGCGCGCGCCTCTGCGCGGAGCGCAACCGCCATGCACAGGCATGCGGCGCCGCGATGGTGATGGTGATGCCGCCGTACCACGGCGCGACGTTCCGCGTGCCCGAAGCGCAGGTGCGCGCGTTCTTCCACGAAGTCGCCGATGGCCTCGACATTCCGCTGATGATCCAGGACGCGCCCGCGAGCGGCGTCGCCCTGCCTGCGTCATTGCTCGCGACGCTCGCGCGCGAGATCGACGCCGTGTCGTACTTCAAGATCGAGACGGCCGGCGCCGCGTCGAAGCTGCGCGAGCTGATCGCGCTCGGCGGCGACGCGATCGAAGGGCCGTGGGACGGCGAGGAAGGCATCACGCTGCTCGCCGACCTCGATGCCGGCGCGACCGGTGCGATGACGGGCGGCGGCTATCCGGACGGTATCCGCCGGATCACCGACGCGCATTTCGCCGGACGCCGCGACGAAGCCTGCGAGCAGTACGCGCGCTGGCTGCCGCTGATCAACTACGAGAACCGCCAGTCGGGCTTCCTGACCGCGAAGGCGCTGATGAAGGAAGGCGGCGTGATCGCGTGCGACCAGCCGCGCGCGCCGTGGCCCGAGATGCACCCTGAGGTACGCGCGGGCCTGCTCGACGCGGCGCGGCGGCTCGATCCGCTCGTGCTGCGCTGGGGACGCTAGTCCGGCACCGGTTGCCCCTGCAACGTTGCGTATCGGCGTGACGGCGGTCCGACAGATGGCCGCCGCCGCTCATCACATGGATCGGAGACACCATGAACCTGTTGAACCCGGCCACCCCGGCCTATGAAGCCGGCGAAGCCATTCCGCGCCGCCGCTGGCTGCGCGTGATTCCGCCGCTGCTGCTCGCCTGCATCGTTTCGTACATGGATCGCGTGAACATCGCGTTCGCGATGCCCGGCGGGATGAACGCCGATCTCGGCATGGACGCGACGATGGCCGGCCTCGCCGGCGGCATCTTCTTCTTCGGCTACCTGTTCCTGCAGATCCCCGGCGGCCGGCGCGCGGCGCTCGGCAGCGGCAAGACCTTCATCGCCTGGTCGCTCGTGAGCTGGGCCGTGCTGTCGGTGCTGACCGGGCTCGTCACCCACACGTGGCAGTTGCTGACGCTGCGCTTCCTGCTCGGCGTGGCGGAGGGCGGTATGCTGCCCGTCGTGCTGACGATGGTCAGCCACTGGTTTCCCGACCGCGAACGCGGCCGCGCGAACGCGATGGTCATCATGTTCGTGCCGCTCGCCGGCATGATCACCGCGCCGCTGTCCGGCTTCATCCTCGCCGCGTACGATTGGCGTCACCTGTTCTTCAGCGCCGGCGCGCTGTCGCTGCTGTGCCTGTTCGCGTGGATGATGTTCGCCGACGACGGCCCGGAAACCGCGCGCTGGGTGTCGCCGCGCGAGAAGGCGTACATCCTCGACGCGCTGCGCGACGAACAGGCGCGCAAGCAGGCCGCCGGCACGCCGGCCGCCGCGTCGTTCGGCGCGATACTGCGCAATCCGACGATCTGGCTGCTTATCGCGATCAACTTCTGCTATCAGGTCGGCATCTACGGCTATACGATGTGGCTGCCGACCCTGCTGAAAAACCTCACGCACGGCGGGATGGGCAAGGTCGGCCTGCTCGCGATGCTGCCGTATGTCGCGATGGTGATCGGGATGTTCGTCACGTCGTATTTATCCGACCGGACCGGCAAGCGCCGCCTGTTCGTGCTGCTGCCGCTCGTCGGCTTCGCCGCGTGCCTCGCGCTGTCGGTACTCACGCATGCATCGATGGTCGTGTCGTTCGCGTTCCTGATCGGTTGCGGCTTCTTCCTGCAGGCGGCCGCCGGCGTGTTCTGGGCGATTCCACCGAAGCTGTGCAGCGTCGAGACGGCCGGCAGCGCGCGTGGCCTGATCAACGCGCTCGGCAACCTCGGCGGCTTCTGTGGCCCGTATGCGGTCGGCGTGCTGACCCAGCACGTGAGCGCGGCGGCCGGCGTGTACAGCCTCGCCGTCACGCTCGCGGTGGCCGGCCTGCTCGCGCTGACGCTGCCGAAGCGCTGCGAAGGCTGACGAACACCGACACGCGGGCACGCGAACACGCGAACGAAACAACGGAGACACACCATGAACGACATCCTGCTACTGGTGCAGAAATGCGCCCATACCTTCAGCTTCTACGACCTCGAAACGAAAGCCGCGCTCAAGCATGTCGTGCTGCCGAACTTCCCGCACGAGTTCACCGTCGACGTGAACAATCGATTCGCGTACGTCGGCATCTTCGGGATCGAGACCGCCTGGTCGCGCGGCCATGAAGGCGATCACCGGATCGCCGAGATCGACCTCGTCGAGCGCACGCATACGCGGATGCTCGACCTGTGGCCGTACTACCGGCCGCACGGGATGGCGACCGATTGCGACGGCCGGCTGTACGCGATGAGCGAAGCGCACGACATGCTGCTCGTGTTCGACGAACCGACCCGCCAGAGCGTGCCGAACATGGCCGTGCCGTCCGGCGGCGTGAAGACCCACCTCGTGACGCTCACGCGCGATGCGAGCCGCGCATACGGCGTGCACCTGCTGTCGAACACGGTCACGCAGTTCCATCCGCGCGACGCGACCGTCGCGCCGCGCGCGGTGATGCCCGGCCCGCGTCCCGAAGGCAATGCGCTGTCGGGCGACGAGCGCACGCTGTTCGTCGCGAATCGCGGCGACGACACGCTCGTCGAGATCGATACCGACACGATGACCTGCGGCCGCCGCGTGAAGACGCGCAGCGATCCGAACCGCATCTACCGCACCAGCGCGCCGGACGGCCGCGACCTGCTGTTGCTGACGAATTCCGGCGAGCGCTCGATCTCGGTGTTCGATGCGCGGCAGCTGGAGGAGATCGAACGCGTCGCGCTGCCCGCGAACCCGACCGCGCTGTCGTTCCATCCGTCGCGGCGCGTCGCGTACGTGTCGTTCCAGGACGACTACGTGCGCGAGCTTGATCTCGATGCGTGGCGGTTCGTCGGCGCATGGCCGACGCTGCGCGAACCCGATGCATCGTATGTGCTCGCAGGCGCGCGCTGAGCGGCACGGCGACGCCCCGCTGCCGGACGCGCTGCCGGCGGCGCTCGTCGACGCGCATCACCACCTGTGGCAGCTCGGCGCGGGTGCGCACTACCCGTGGCTGCAGGAACGCTACGATCCGGCGCGCTTCATGTTCGGCGACTACGCGGCGCTGTGCCGCGACTTCGGCGTGGACGACTACCGGCATGCCGCACAACGCGCGCCGATCGTCGCGAGCGTGCATGTCGAGGCCGAACGGGCGCGCGGCGAAGCGCTCGCGGAAACGCGCTGGCTGCACGAGGTCGCGGCCGCACACGGGCTGCCGTCGGCCGTCGTCGCGTGGGTCGACCTGCTGGCCGACGATGCGCACGAGCGGCTCGCCGAACAG
>NZ_VWWG01000392.1:0-1160 GCF_011753085.1 Burkholderia sp. Tr-862 | reverse complement strand
TGCGCGGCGCGCGCGCGCGCCGGCGCGGCCGCCCTGCGTGCCGCAACCGGCCCATACGCTGTCGAATCGTGCGCAAGGCCGGGATGGCGTACTTGATCATCGCTTCCTCTCCGGAACCACCTTGCGCGTCATCGTAGCCGATCAAATGCAGGCGTGCGACCCGCGTTGCCGCAGCGGGTCCACGCACGGGGCTTTCGCCGGCGAGCGTCACCTGGCCGTCGTGCCGTCCACCCACGTGTAGCCGAGGTTCGTGATGCCGGTCACGACGTTCTGGAAGTCCTGGTAAGCCGGCAAGCCGAGATCGGGTTCGAGCCAGTAAGGATGGAAGAAGAACGACGCAAAGCCGTCCCGTACCGCCAGGCCATACTGGGCGTTGGTGACGAGTTGCTGCCACGTGTATGTGATGCACGAGAACTGGTCGATGTTGCAGATGTTGTACTGGATGCTGCCCAGGTTTTCCGGGATGATCCGCTGCCCGTAGTAATCGGCGTTGATGATGTACGGGAAAAACTGCCCGGCCGAAAAGTCCTGGTTGGCTGCGCCTGTACCGATTTGCGGATTGGTCGACGTGTAGTAGACGGCCCGCTGGAACGTGGTCGGGAACGTCTGCGCCGTGGCCGCCGACGCGTTCGGCGACATCTGGTACTGCGGCGCGGCCCAGCCGACGATGTGGTAGCCGTTGAGCGTGAACTCGAGCATGCCGTCGGCCATTCTGCCTTTCGCCCACTGCACGGAGTCCTCTACGACCGGACGATTCTGCACCGCGTACCAGAACTCGTAGTCGCTGCCGCTGACCGCGGTCAGAAGGTTCGGTGTCGAGTCGTACTGGTGCGTGTAGCCGTGCATCACGATCGAGCCGCCGCGCAGGAGCGCATAGTTCAGCGCGTTCTTGAGGCCCGTTGCCTGCGCGAGGTGAATCGTCTCCGGACGGCCGCCGGTGTAATACCCGTTCGGATCGGTATACAGCGGAATGGTCGCCATCGTGAACTTGATCCTCTTCGAGTACAGGTAGTCCGTCAGCTGTCTCATCGAACTCGTCGTCGTGTATGCGTCAAGATCCTCGAGACGAACGAGCGCACGGTGATTCACCGGTGCATTGGTCTGCAGGATGTCGTGCAGGATGTCGCAGATCACGAGATAGCGATCCGTCGGGCCGATGT
>NZ_VWWG01000391.1:0-1063 GCF_011753085.1 Burkholderia sp. Tr-862 | reverse complement strand
GTCGGGCGCGTCGCGCCCCGGCCAGGTCGGCGCCTGCGACAGCGGCAGGTCGGCCTGCACCGTGTAATGCTCGGGCTGGGCGAGGATCCGCGCACGCCACTCGGCCAGCTGCGCCGGCGTGAGCCGCGCGCCGATCACCGGATCGAACGCGCCGCCGGCCTGGGCGTCGGGCGGATACGACGGTTTCACGATGCTGCGCGCGAGTTGCGGCAGCGCGTCGTTGCACGCGGCCGCCTCGCCGCACCACCACGAATGCACGGCGGGCAGCGTCAGCGTTTCGCCGAGCAGCCCTTCCGCGAGGCGCGGCATGAAGCCGAGCATGCCCGGCGATTCGAGGAAGCCCGAACCCGGCGCATTCGCGAGCAGCACGTTGCCCGCGCGCACGGCCTGCAGCAGCCCCGGCACGCCGAGCATCGAATCGGGCCGCAGTTCGAGCGGATCGAGCCATGCGTCGTCGACGCGCCGCAGGATCCCGTGCACGGGCTCGAGCCCGCGCAGCGTCTTCAGGAACACGCGGTTGTCGCGCGCGGTCAGGTCGCCGCCTTCGACGAGCGTGAGACCGAGATAGCGCGCGAGATACGCATGTTCGAAGTAGGTCGCGCTGTGCGGCCCCGGCGTGAGCAGCACGATTCGCGAATTCTTGCGGGCCGGGCTGAGCGCCTGCATGCTCTGCAGCAGCGACCGGTACGCGGACGCGAGCCGCTGCACGCGCAGCCCGCGGAAGCCGCGCGGAAAGAGCCGTGACACGATCAGCCGGTTTTCGAGCAGATAACCGAGCCCGGACGGGCCCTGCGTGTGCTGCGCGACGATCCGCCATTGCCCGTCGGGGCCGCGCGCGAGATCGAACGCAACGATGTGCAGCCACGTGTCGCCCGGCACGCGCGCGCCGCGCATCGCGCGCAGGTAGCCCGGGTGGCCGGTGACGAGCGCGGGCGGCAGCAGCCCGGCTTTCATCGCGACGATCCACGGCAGCGCACGCAGCCCGGCCCACGCGAAGCGCGGCGTGCCGACCGCGTAGCGGACGAAATGGCGGAAGCTGTCGGTGGTCGTGATGGTGCCGTCG
>NZ_VWWG01000390.1:0-1270 GCF_011753085.1 Burkholderia sp. Tr-862 | reverse complement strand
TGACCCATCCTGAAATAGGTTGACACTTTTTCGCCGAGGCGAGGAGGTGCCAGATGGAGCAAGGGATCAAGCGGACGCAGCGGGACTACAGCCTGGCTTTTAAGCTGTCAGTGGTGGTGCAAGTCGAAAAAGGCGATCTGACTTACAAAGAGGCGCAGCGACGCTACGGCATTCAGGGCCGCTCGACGGTGCTGGTATGGTTACGTAAGCACGGCTTGCAGGATTGGGCCGATCCATCCGGTCGTGCGCGATCAGGTTCCACCATGCCGAAGCAAGATTCGAAGCCACTCACACCGGAGCAGCGCATCAAGGAGCTGGAGACGCAGTTGCGAGAAGCGCAGGAGAAAGCTGCGCTGTTCGAGGCGGTGATCGACGTGATGCGCAAGGACTACGGGATCGCCGTAAAAAAGCCTTCGGGCAGGTCGTCGCGCAAAAGCGGGTCGAAAAGCTGAGCGTCGAGCGGGCCTGCCGATACATGGGCATCAGCCGCCAAGCGTATTACAAGCGTTGCCAGAGCGAGGCTCGTCGCTGCTCGCAAGCCGAGACCGTCACCTCACTGGTACAGAACATCCGCCTGCGACAACCGAGGCTGGGCACGCGCAAGCTGCATCATTTGCTTGGACCAACGCTGGTCGAGCGTGGTATCAAGCTGGGGCGGGACCGGCTGTTCGACGTGCTGCGCACCGCGCGCCTACTGGTCGCGCCACACCGCGCGTATCACAAGACCACCCATAGCCATCACCGCTTCCGGCGCCATCCAAACCTATTGAAAGCCGGCCCGGAGCAAATCGTGCCGAAAGCCCCCGAGCAAGTTTGGGTTGCCGACATCACCTATCTGCCGACCGCTGGTCCGTTCGTGTACCTGAGCCTTGTGACCGACGCGTTCTCGCGCAAGATCGTCGGCTACCACGTCCACGACAGCCTGCAGACCGAGCAAGTCAGTCAGGCACTCAAGAAGGCATTGCGTACGCGCCGAAGCCGCCAGCCGTTGATCCACCATTCCGATCGCGGAATCCAGTACTGCTCGACGTATTACCAGGACATCCATCGGCGCCATGGTCTGCGCTGCTCGATGACCGATGGCTACGACTGCTATCAGAATGCACTGGCAGAGCGGATCAACGGCATCCTTAAAGACGAGTTCTTGCTGCATCGCCCGGCCGATCTCAAGCAGGCCGCAAAGATGGTCGAACAGTCGGTGAACATCTACAACTGCGAGCGGCCACATGCCGCCCTCAAATACAAAACGCCCGATGCGGTGCATCGGGCG
>NZ_VWWG01000389.1:0-1321 GCF_011753085.1 Burkholderia sp. Tr-862 | reverse complement strand
CGCCTGCTCGGCCCGCGCGGGGGCGAGCCCGAACCCTTCGAGGTCGACCACACGCCGCACGCGCTCCGGCCGCGCGCCCGCGTACAGGCACACGACGTTCGCGCCCATGCTGTGCCCGACCAGGTTGACTTCGCCGGTCGGCGCATAGTGATCGACGAGCGCATCGAGATCGCCCAGATATTCGTGGAACCAGTAATGACCGCCGCCGTGCCGTGCGACCGGCCAGTCGGACAGGCCGAAGCCGCGCGCATCCGGCGCGATCACCTGCCAGTCGCCCGCGAGCGCGTCGACGACGAACTGGAACGACGCCGCGACGTCCATCCAGCCGTGCAGCATGAACAGCGTCGGCGCATCGGGCCGGCCCCAGCGCCGCACATGCAGCTTGACGCCGCGCACCGTGACGAAATCGGAAACAGAACTCGAGGCACTCATTGCAGCCGCCAGAAAAAAGAATGGTCGTTCGATTATAGCGGTGACGCTTGCGTTCCGGCGGCCGGCAGTCGAGGCCGCTCTCTAGCGCCAGGGAAGCCGATGGCGCGCGCAACCGGCGCACCGGATGCCCGCGGCATGGCGCCGAACGCTCGCGCGGCCGGCCTGCGGCAGCTTTCGCACCGCGGCAGCCGGCGGCCCGCAGCCGCCCTAACCCGCCGCCTTGCCGTCCGTCGCGTCCTGCGCGGCGAGTTCGTCCAGCTCCGCCTGCTCGAACCCCGCGGTGCGGCGCGCGTCGAAATTGAACGGACCGCGCAGCCGCGGCGCATGGTACTGCTCGGCGAGCTCGCGGTAGGCAGGCACCGGCTCGCGGCCGGCCGCGTCGCACAAGTGCCGGAACCAGCGGTTCCCGATCGCGACATGGCCGATTTCGTCGCGCAGGATCACGTCGAGGATCGCCGCGGATGCGTCGTCGCCCGCCTGCACGAGCCGCGCGCGGATCGGCGGCGACGCGTCGAGCCCGCGCGCCTCGAGCGTGCGCGGCACGAGCGCCATCCGCGCGAGCACGTCGGCCTTGGTCCGCTCGCACATCTCCCACAGCCCGTTGTGCGCGGGAAAATCGCCGTACGCATGCCCGAACCCTGCCAGCCGCTCGGACAGCAGCGTGAAGTGATAAGCCTCCTCGGCCGCGACCTTCAGCCAGTCCGCATAGAACGCGTCCGGCATCCCACTGAAGCGCCACACGGCGTCGAGCGCGAGGTTGATCGCATTGAATTCGATATGCGCGAGCGCGTGCAGCAGCGCATTGTGCAGCACGTTCGACAACGCCTCCTGCAGACTGATTGCATCGCCATCGATCCACGCGTGCGGTGAATCGCTCGCGAATGCGACG
>NZ_VWWG01000388.1:0-1022 GCF_011753085.1 Burkholderia sp. Tr-862 | reverse complement strand
TGCGACCCGGCTCGCCGCGACGATCGTCGCGGTCGCGTTCACGAGCGTCGCGGTCAGTATCGCGGGCCCGCTGTCGTATGTCGGGCTCGTCGCGCCGAACCTGCTGCGTCAGGTGCGCGGGGCCCGCGCGGCGCGGCTCGGCGTACTGGTGCCGCTGTCGGCGCTTGCGGGCGGTGCGCTCGTGCTGGTCACCGACAGCGCAGTGCTCGCGTCGGGCCTCGACGCGACGCTGTCGACGGGTGTCGCGATCGCGCTCGTCGGCACGCCGCTGATGCTCGCGATGATCCGGCGCGGCGCCGCGTGGTCGGGCGTGCTGCATGCGCAAGCCGAACGCGCGGCCGGCAGCGGCTCGACACGCTTGGTCGGCTGGCTCGAAGGGCTCGGCTGGCCGCTGCGCACCGTGCTGTTCGTCGCGGCTGGCGTGCTCGCGGTGTTCGTCGGCGTGTCGGCCGGCCCCGAATGGCTGTCGCCCGCGCGCTGGTCCGCCGCGCTGTCGGGCCACGATGCGCTCGCGCGGATGCTGATCGACCTGCGCATGCCGCGGCTGCTGTGCGCACTGCTCGCGGGCGCGCTGCTGGCGGTGAGCGGCGTCGCGATGCAGAGCGTCGTGCGCAACCCGCTCGCCGGCCCCGAAGTGCTCGGCGTCACGCAGGGCGCGGGGCTCGTCACGCTGTTCGCGTTGTCGACGTGGCCGCTGATGGGCCACGTGACGCTCGCAGCAGCCGCATTGACCGGCGGTGCGCTGTCGCTCGCGATCACGCTCGTGCTGAATCATCGGCATCGTTACGCACCGCTCGCGGTCGCGCTGACCGGTATCGCGATCGGCGCGCTGTGGACCACGCTCGCGCAATGGCTGATCACGCAGGAAAGCGTGCAGCCCGCGCGCTTCGTCGTCTGGCTCGTTGGCGGTACCTACGGCCGCAGCTGGGGCGAGGTGTCGATGCTGCTGCCGTGGTGCGTGCTCGCGGTACCCGTATTCGCCTGGCTCGCGCGGCCGCTCGACATGCTCGCGCTCGGCGACA
>NZ_VWWG01000387.1:0-237 GCF_011753085.1 Burkholderia sp. Tr-862 | reverse complement strand
AAAAAAAAAAAAACAACTAATTGTAGAACAACCTTAACAGTCAACACAGCAAAACATCGCACGTATACCAACTAACGCACTAAAGCTTACTGTATAACTTATCTATGCGACCATAAGTCCGTGATACAAGCATATGCTCATATCATACTATGACTGATTATAGGTGTCAACTATGTTATCTCGTCACTTCGTGTCTGCTCAATCACTACATCACTCATAACGTAGTGCTAGCATGTA
>NZ_VWWG01000386.1:0-1342 GCF_011753085.1 Burkholderia sp. Tr-862 | reverse complement strand
CCTCGACCGCGACGACCCGCTCGCCGCGCTGCGCGACCAGTTCGCGCTGCCCGATGGCGTGATCTATCTCGACGGCAACTCGCTCGGCGCCCAGCCGCGCGCATCGGCCGCCCGCGCGCAACAGGTGCCGATCTACATGCAGGTGCCGGTGCGCTACGACGGGCATGCGTTCCTGCAACTCGACACTGTGCATCTGGACGCGGGCACGCTCGATACGAGCGACCCGAACGCGTATTCGCTGAAGACCTTCGGGACCTACGCCGCGCTCAACACGCCGTTCGCACCGAATCCGTCGGCCGCCGAGTTGATCGCGCATCCGCGCGGCGACCTGCACCAGCCGATGACGGGCGTCGCGCTCGGCGCCGGCTATCGCACGGACGCGTGGCGCGTCGATCTCGGCACGTCGCCGCTCGGTTTCCCGGTGCATTACCTGGTCGGCGGCGTGCGCTACCGCTTCGACGCGGGCCCGGCGAGCTTCACCGTGAACGCGTCGCGCCGGCCGGAAACGAGCAGCGTGCTGTCGTATGCGGGGATGCGCGACCCGTGGACCGGTGCGGTATGGGGCGGCGTGCGCCGCGACGGCGTGAACCTGCGGGCGGCGGTCGACGTCGGCCGCGTGAACCTGTTCGCGGAACTCGGCGCGGGCGTGCTGTCCGGCCGCAACGTCGAGCGCAACGCGGAAGTCACGCTGCGCTCGGGCTTCACGGTGCCCGTGTACGAACGCGCGACGATGAAGGTGAGCACGGGGCTCGTCGGCAATGCGTGGCATTACGCGCAGAACCTGCGCTATTACACGTACGGGCAGGGCGGCTACTACAGCCCGCAGCGCTACCTGTCGCTCGGCGTGCCGATCGAGTGGGCGGGGCGGCGCGACGCGCTGTCGTGGGACCTGACCGTCACGGCCGGGATCTCGAACAGCTATGAAAAGGATTCGCTGTTCTACCCGACCTTCACGGGCCAGCGTGCCGCCCAGGAGGCGGCCGGGCTGGTCTACACGGGCAGTTCGACGCGCGGCGTGTCGTTTTCGTACGGCGTGAACGGCATCGTCGAGTATCGCGTGAATCCGCACCTGAGCGTCGGCGCGCAACTGCATGTCGACCGGTCGCACGACTATGCGCCGAGTTCGGCGCTCGTGTACCTGCGCTATGCGTTCGACGCACGCGCGGAGCGCAGCTGGCTCGTCACGCCGACGCCGGTGCGGCTTTATTCGGATTACTAGGGTCTGCTTGCATATGGAACGCGTGAATACGGAAATCGATGCAACCCGTCCCGCGCTCGGCGCCGCCGGCCTGCTGGACCGCCTGCGCGCGCTGCTGCGCACGGGTCCGGCCGGCGGCCGCGC
>NZ_VWWG01000385.1:0-1140 GCF_011753085.1 Burkholderia sp. Tr-862 | reverse complement strand
GGCGCGGCCGACGTGCAATGCGGCGCGGCGTGGCCGCGCTGGGACGCGTTCAAGCGCGATTTCGTGTCGGCCGACGGCCGGGTGATCGACGTCGGCTCGGCCGATTCGCGCACGGTATCGGAGGGGCAGGCGTATGGACTGTTCTTCGCGCTGGTTGCGAACGACCGGCGCACGTTCGACACGATCCTCGCATGGACCGAGAACAACCTCGCACAGGGCGACCTGAGCGCCCGTCTGCCGGCGTGGCTGTGGGGCCGCGCGCCGGACGGCGCCTGGCGCGTGCTCGACGCGAACGCGGCGTCGGACGCCGACCTGTGGATCGCGTACACGCTCGTCGAAGCCGGACGGCTGTGGCGCGAGCGCAGCTACACGGCGCGCGGCGCGCTGCTCGCGAAGCGCGTGCTGGACGACGAGACGGCCAGCGTACCCGGCCTCGGCCTCACGCTGCTGCCCGGGCCGACCGGCTTCAAGCTGGCCAACGGTCAATGGCGCGTGAACCCGAGCTATTCGCCGCCGCAGGTGATCCGCGGGCTTGCCACGCGCCTGCCCGACGATCGGCGCTGGGCCGCGCTCGCGGCCAGCACCGGCCGCGTGCTGCTCGACACCGCGCCGAAGGGCTTTTCGCCGGACTGGGCGCTGTATCGCGCGGGCGCCGGCTTCGGGCCCGATCCGCAAACCCGCGCGGAAAGCGCGTACAACGCGATCCGCGTGTACCTGTGGGCCGGCATGCTCGATCGCGCCGATCCGCTCGCCGCGCCGCTGCTCGCGCGGTTTGCCCCCTTTGCCGACTACATTGCCGCGCATGGCGCGCCGCCGGAGAAGGTCGACACGACGACCGGCGTCGCGGGGCCGAACGACGGCAACGGCGGCTTCTCCGCGGCGGCCGTGCCGTTCCTCGACGCGCGCGGCCAGCAGGCGCTCGCCGATGCGCAGGCCGCGCGGGCCGATACGCTCGCACGCCAGTCGGCGCCCGGCTACTACACGAGCGTGCTGACGCTGTTCGGCCTCGGCTGGCGCGACGGCCGCTACCGGTTCGGCGCGGACGGGTCGCTCGACGCGCGCTGGGAGGGTCGTCCATGCGCGGCCAGATCGGAAGAGCGCCGGGGAGGGACACGGTGGCCTCGCCTGGTGCAATCTCGG
>NZ_VWWG01000384.1:0-1282 GCF_011753085.1 Burkholderia sp. Tr-862 | reverse complement strand
AGCAGCGCGTGCAGCACGGCGGGCGCGAGGCCCGGTGCATGCGCGAGCTGCAGCCACGCGCGCAGCGCGGAAGGGGTCAGCGCTTGCGGCGACATGAGGTTCCCCTCGAATGCGACGGCCAGCGGACAGCGTGGCGCCATGATAAAATTTTCATCATCCGAAATACTCGACAGGGCCGCGCGCCACCGGCGTCCGGCCATTTGCAGGAGGCATGACCTGCGGCGTTGATATGCCGCGCGTCCGCCTCATCTTCATTGCATCCCGGCAGTGGCGCCAGCCGGCCGGATGGCCGATGCGGCCCGCCGCTCCACCGAATACCGAACACCATGGCATTGCTGAACATTCTTCATTACCCCGACAAGCGGCTGCACAAGGTCGCCAAACCCGTCGACAAGGTCGACGACCGGATTCGCAAGCTCATCGCCGACATGGCCGAGACCATGTACGCAGCGCCGGGCATCGGCCTTGCGGCGACGCAGGTCGACGTGCATGAGCGCGTGATCGTGATCGACATCTCGGAGGAGAAGAACGAGCTGCGCGCGTTCATCAATCCCGAGATCATCTGGTCGAGCGACGAGAAGCAGGTCTACGAGGAGGGCTGCCTGTCGGTGCCCGGGATCTACGACGAGGTCGAGCGTCCCGACCACGTGCGCGTGCGGGCGCTCAACGAGCAGGGCGAGGCCTTCGAGCTCGACTGCGAGGGCCTGCTGGCCGTGTGCGTGCAGCACGAGATGGATCACCTGATGGGGCGCGTGTTCGTCGAATACCTGTCGCCGCTGAAGCAGACGCGCATCAAGACGAAGATGAAGAAACTCGAACGCGCGATGTGACGCGCGTTCGCCAAGCCCGCTCCCGAACGCTTTCATGACCCATACGTTGCGCGTGATTTTTGCCGGCACGCCGGAATTCGCCGCGGCCGCACTCGCCGCGATCCACGAGGCCGGTTTTCCGGTGCCGCTCGTGCTCACCCAGCCCGATCGCCCTGCCGGGCGCGGGATGAAACTGCAGGCGAGCGCCGTGAAGCGCTATGCCGTCGAGCACGGGATGCCCGTCGCGCAGCCACCGTCGCTGCGCCGCGCGGGCAAGTACCCGGCGGAGGCGGCCGACGCGATCGAACTGCTGCGCACGACCCCGCACGACGTGATGGTGGTCGCCGCAGTGGTCGGCCACGTCGTTGAACTCGTCCCAGTGCTTGATCGACACGCCGCGGCGCGTCTGTTCCTCATACAGGAACGCCTCGACCAGCAACGAGGTTGCGAGGATCTTGTTGCGCGGGCTGTAC
>NZ_VWWG01000383.1:0-1279 GCF_011753085.1 Burkholderia sp. Tr-862 | reverse complement strand
GCTTCGGCGAGCGGCACGAACACGCGCTCCCGATCGGCGCCGGCGAGCGCGTCGATGCCCGCGTCGAGCGACGCCGCGCGCCAGAATGCGGCGAGCGCGCGCGGCCCCTGCCGCTTCGCGCGGACCAGCAGCCAGGCCTTCATGAGGAGAAAGCACCAGCTGGCGACGGACATCGCCAGCAGCACATAGGCGACGGCGTGCGTGATCGCATCGCCGCTTTCGAGGTAGTGGACAACGCCGGTGGGAATCGCCATCGGAGTTTCCCCGTGAGGGTCAGCGCAGGCCGAGCACGTCCTGCATGTCGAACAGGCCGGCGCCGTGCGCCGACAGGAAGCGGACCGCACGCAGCGCGCCCTGCGCATACGACACGCGGCTCGACGACTTGTGCGTGATCTCGATCCGTTCGCCGATCCCGGCGAACAGCACGGTGTGATCGCCGACGATGTCGCCGCCGCGCACGGCCGCAAAGCCGATCGTCGACGGATCGCGTTCGCCCGTCACGCCTTGGCGGCCGTACACCGCGCAGTCGTCGAGCGAGCGCCCGAGCGCGCCGGCCACGGCTTCGCCCATCATCAGCGCGGTGCCCGACGGCGCGTCGACCTTGTGACGGTGGTGCGCCTCGATGATCTCGATGTCGTAGCCGTGCGAGAAATGCTTCGCCGCGAATTCGAGCAGCTTCAGCGTGACGTTCACGCCGACGCTCATGTTCGCCGCGAACACGATGCCGATCCTGGCCGCAGCGGCCTGCAGCTCGGCCTTCTGCTCGGCGGTGAAGCCGGTCGTGCCGATCACGAGCTTCACGTCGTGGCGCAGCGCGGCCGCGACGTGCGCGATCGTGCCTTCCGGCCGCGTGAAGTCGATCAGGTAGTCGGCCTGCGCGAACACGGCATCGAGGTCGTCGGTCAGCTTGATTCCGGTTTCCTTGCCGAGGAACGCGCCCGCGTCCTGGCCGAGGAACGGCGAATCGGCGCGGTCGAGCGCGCCGACGAGCTGCGCGTCGGAATCGTTGAGAACGGCTTCGATCAGCATCCGGCCCATACGGCCCGATGCACCGGCAATCGCAATCTTCATGGCTTTCTACACGACAGGTCTAAAGGCGGGCGGCGCATGCCGCCCTGTTTCCGCACGCCGGCCGCTTACTGGGGCGCGGTGAGCGGCTGGTTCTGCAGGTTGTCGGAGCCTTGCGGGCCGACGGGCGGCGCCGCTTCGTTCGACACGTTCGGCTGCGGCGGACGATGGAACTGGAACTGCGGCTGGATCGCCGGCGCGGCGCCCGGCA
>NZ_VWWG01000382.1:0-1508 GCF_011753085.1 Burkholderia sp. Tr-862 | reverse complement strand
CCGACCGCGATGCGGCCCTTCTTGCCCACTTCGTTCGAGAACCACGTCACGTACTCGGTCCACATGCGCAGCGCGGTTTCGCGATCGAGCAGGTTGCGCTGCGGATACAGGCGCATCCCGCCGACCGTCTTGCCCGTCACGAGCCATGCGAGCGACACCCACGGGTTGTACGACGCCACCCGCGTCGCGTCCGTGCCGGCCGACACCTTGATGCCCTTGGACAGCATCTTCGCGACCGGCGGCGTCGCCTCGGCCGCCTGCGCGCCATAACGCTCGACGAAGTACTCGCCCTGATAGGCCATCCGGTGCTGCACCGCGATGCCGCCGCCGAGCGCCGCGATCCGGTCCATCGATCGCTCGGAGATCGTTTCCGCGTGATCGAAGAACCAGTTCAGCCCTTCGAGCGGGATGTCCTCGTTGACCTTCTCGAACACGTCGAGCGCGCGACTGATCGTTTCTTCGTAGGTCGCATGCATGCGCCACGGCCAGCGGTTCTGCGCGAGCACGCGCACGACGCCTTCGAGATCGTCCTCCATCTGCGCGGGCAGGTCCGGACGCGCGACGCGGAAGTCCTCGAAGTCGGCCGCGGAAAACACCAGCATCTCGCCCGCGCCGTTGTGGCGGAAGTAGTCGGTGCCGTCGTGGTACTTGCTGCTCTTCGTCCAGTTCACGAAGTCTTCCTTCTCCGCGTTCGGCTTCTGCGTGAACAGGTTGTACGCGATGCGGATCGTCATCTCGCCCGCGTCGTGCAGCTTGCGAATCACTTCGTAATCGTCGGGGTAGTTCTGCGAGCCGCCGCCCGCGTCGATCACGCCCGTCACGCCGAGCCGGTTCAGCTCGCGCATGAAGTGGCGCGTCGAGTTGTACTGGTACTCGAACGGCAGCTTCGGGCCCTTCGCGAGCGTCGCGTAGAGGATCGTCGCGTTCGGGTTCGCGAGCAGCAGGCCCGTCGGGTTGCCCGCGGCGTCGCGCAGGATCGTGCCGCCCGGCGGCTCCGGCGTGTCCTTCGTATAACCGACGACGCGCAGCGCGGCCGCGTTCAGCAGCGCGCGATCGTACAGGTGCAGGATGAACACCGGCGTATCGGGCGCGGCCGCATTGAGCTCCTCGATCGTCGGCAGGCGCTTCTCGGCAAACTGATGTTCGGTAAAGCCGCCGACCACGCGCACCCATTGCGGCGCCGGCGTGATCGCGACCTGCTGCCGGAGCATCTCCATCGCGACGGCGAGCGAGCGCACGCCGTCCCAGCGCAGCTCCATGTTGTAGTTCAGGCCGCCGCGAATCACGTGCGTATGGTTGTCGGTCAGGCCCGGCAGCACGGCGCGGCCGTCGAGGTCGACGACCTTGGTCGCCCGGCCCGCGAGCGGCATGACGTCCGCGTTGCTGCCGACCGCGACGAAGCGGCCGTCCTTGATCGCCACCGCGGCGGCGACGGGGTTCGCACGATCGAGCGTCGTGATGCGCCCGTTGTGCAGGATCAGATCCGGTTGAGTATCGGTTGCGGTCAT
>NZ_VWWG01000035.1:0-51930 GCF_011753085.1 Burkholderia sp. Tr-862 | reverse complement strand
GGATCTTGGACCCGGCCGCGGTCATGGACCCTGCACAGGCATTCACGCCGCCACCCGCCGACGAACCGGCCGAGTCGCGCGCCGGCGCGTGACGCCGGTGCGCGCGGCGGCGGTCAGTCGCGCCGTGCGCCGCGATGGTGGAACCAGCCGGCGAGCGCGGTAAACAGCAGTCCGGCCGCGCACATGCCGATCCAGCCGAATGCATGCCACGCGGCGACGCCGACCGACGAGCCGAGCGCGCCGCCGATGAAGTAGCACACCATGTACACGGTGTTCACGCGGCTGCGCGCGTCGGGCTTCAGCGCGTAGATACGCGACTGGTTCGAGATCTGCGCGGCCTGCACGCCGACATCCAGCACGATCACGCCGATCACGAGCCCGACGAGGCTCGTCCCCGACAGCGCAAAAATCACGAACGACGCCGCGAGCAGGGCGATCGCGAGCGAGATGATCGCGCGCGGGCCGCGCTTGTCGGCGAAACGGCCCGCGTAAGGCGCGGCCAGCGCACCGGCCGCGCCGACGATGCCGAACAGACCCGCGGCCTGCGGGCCGAGATGGAACGGCGCGCCGGCGAGCAGCAGTGTGAGCACCGGCCAGAACGCGCTGAACGCGGCGAACAGCGCGGCGCCCGTCAGCGACGCCTCGCGCAGCCCGCGCAGTTCGACCGCCAGATGCCACATCGAGCCGAGCAGCTTGCCGTACGACAGCGTCGACGTCGGCGAACTGCGCGGCAGTCGCAGCACGATCACCGCGGCCAGCGCGGCGAGCGCCGCGACCGACGCACCGAATACCGCCCGCCAGCCGAAATATTCGGCGACGAAGCCGGCCGCCGTGCGCGCCAGCAGGATGCCCAGCAGCAGGCCGCTCATCACGGTGCCGACCGCATGCCCGCGCTCGGCGGGCGGCGCGATCTCGGCCGCGAACGGCACGGCCTGCTGCGCGATCGTCGCGAGCACGCCGATCGCGAGGCTCGCCGCGGCGAGCACTGCCAGCGACGGCGCGGCCGCGGCCACGATCAGCGCGATCGACAGGCCCGCGATCTGCAGCAGGATCAGCCCGCGGCGATCGAAACGGTCGCCGAGCGGGGCGAGCAGGAACATGCCGGCCGCATAGCCGAGCTGGGTCGCGGTCGGCACCGCGCCGATCCACGACGCGCTGTCGGGAAAGGCCGAGCGGAAGCTGTCGAGCAGCGGCTGGTTGTAGTAGATGTTCGCGACCGACACGCCCGCGATCGTCGCGAGCAGCAACAGCAGGCTGCGCGAGTAGTGGGGCGAGGCGGCGTCGGTCGGACGGTCGGTGGAGGCGGCGGACATGGCGGCAACGGAACGGAGTGGGACGGCGTGGCGCGCGGCGCGGCGCGGCGTGGGCTGCGTAGGCGGCCGGGCGCCGATCGAGCGTGCCGATCATACCGGAGCACTGTGAATCATGCCGGGAGGGCGGCCAAGCGACCAAGCGGCCAAGTGGCCAAGTGGCCAAGTGGCCAAGTGGCCGGCAGGATCGGAGCTCGACGGCCCGCTATCGGCGCCGCTCGACCGCAACGGGCGCCGACGGGCCGCCGCCCGTCATGCGCGCGCGATGCGCGTCGTCAGTCGACGAGTTCCCCGCTCGGTTCATAGAACGGATAAGGCCCGTCGCCTTCGTCCACGTACACGTGATGGGACGTCATCCCCGTCTCCGGCGTATGGAGGTGCACCGCGAACGCGGGCGGCTCGAGCCGGAACGCCGACGGCGCGTCCGCGCGCAGGTCGAACGCAACCTGGTGCGCGGGCGCCGGCACGGCAGACGCGAGCGTGCCGCCGAAGCGCGTGAACATCGTCCGGTGCACGTGGCCGCACAGCACGCGTTCGACGTTCGGATAGCCGCGCAGCAGCGCATCGAGCTTCGCGGCGGCGTCGGGCGCGAGGCGCAGCGCGTCCATGTGCCCGATTCCGGACACGAACGGCGGATGATGCAGCGCGACGATCACCGGCCGGTCGCGCGCGGCGTCGAGCTGAGCAGTGAGCCACGCGAGCCGCGCGTCGCACAGGTCGCCGTGGCTCGCGCCGGGCACCTGCGAGTCGAGCGCGAGCACGCGCACCGCGCCGACGTCGAGCGCGTATTGCACGAACTCGCCGTCCTGCAATTCGGGGCGATCGGCGAACGCGCGGCGCAGCCCCGCGCGATCGTCGTGATTGCCGACCATCAGGTAATACGGAATCTCGAGCGGCGCGAGCAGGTCGCGCAGATGGCGGTATTCGTCGTCGTGGCCGAAATCGGTCAGGTCGCCCGTGACGAGCACCGCGTCGGGGCGCGGCACCAGCGCGTTCAGCTTCGCGATGCAGCGCGCGAGCGCGGCGGCCGTGTCGACGCGCCGGTACGCGAGCTGGCCCGGACGCTTGATGTGGAGATCGCTGATTTGAGCAAGCAGCATCGTCGTTCCTCGGAATGTCTGGTTATCGTGGGGCGCTGTTACGCGGCGAGCGCGATCAGGCCTTCCGCCGCGATCGTGATGCCGACCGCCGTGCCGCGTGCGAGCTCGATGCGGCCCGGCACGTCGATCACGAGCGCGTCGGGCGCCGCATGCTCGATCGTGAGCCGCGTGCGCTCGCCGAGGAACGCGCACGCGCCGATCGCACCGCGCAGCGGCGCATGCGCGGGATCGGCGAGCTGCGCGTCTTCCGGGCGGAAGAACCACTCGTCGGCGGCGTGCGGCGTGACGATCGCGCCACCCGTCGTCACGAGCGCGCCGTCACGCCATTGTCCCGCAAGCCGGTTCAACGTGCCGATGAACTGCGCGACCGTGCGGTTCGCCGGCCGGTAGTAGATGTCGCGCGGCGTGCCGATCTGTTCGATGCGGCCCGCGCCCATCACGACGATCCGGTCGCCGAGCTCCATCGCCTCGGCCTGGTCGTGCGTCACGTACACGGTCGTCACGCCGAGCTCGCGCAACAGCGCATTCATCTCGCGGCGCAGCACGTCGCGCAGCTTCGCGTCGAGCGCGGTCAGCGGTTCGTCGAGCAGCAGCACGCGCGGGCGCACCGCGAGCGCGCGCGCCAGCGCGACACGCTGGCGCTGGCCGCCCGACAGCTGATCGACCGGTTTGTCCGCGTGCGCGTCGAGCCGCATCATCGCGAGCAGTTCGTCGACGCGTTCGCGCAGCGCGCGCGGCTCGGTCTTGCGGATCTTCAGTCCATAGCCGACGTTGCCGCGCACCGTCAGGTTCGGAAACAGCGCGTAGTTCTGGAACACCATGCCGACCTGGCGGCGCTCGATCGGAAGCGGGGTCACGTCGTCGCCGCCGAATGCGATCGTGCCGCCGGCGTCCGGCGTGTCGAGGCCGGCGATCAGGCGCAGCGTCGTCGTCTTGCCGCAGCCCGACGGGCCGAGCAGCACGAGCGTCTCGCCCGCGCCGATCGACAGATCGAGCGGTTCGAGCACGCGCGTGCCGCGGAACGTCTTCGCGCAGCGGGTCAGGGTGATGGGCGTGGAATCGAGTTTCATGGGATCGGTAAAGTCAGCACAGGGTCAGCGCGGGCGGCGCTTCAGCGCGCGCGTGCCGGACGGATCGACGCCGAGCCACTGCATCGCGACGAGGAGCGGCAGCGTCATCAGCAGGAACACGATCGTGTAGGCGCTGCCGACTTCGAGACGCAGCGACGCATAGGTATCGGCGAGTCCGACGGGCAGCGTCTTCGTGTCGGGCGTGTGCAGCATCCACGTCAGGTTGAATTCGCCGATCGACAGCGTGAGCACCGCGAGCGCGCCCGCGACGATGCCGGGGCGCAGGTTCGGCAGCACGATCGTGACGAAGCGCGTGACGAACGACGCGCCGAGGCTCGCCGCGCCTTCCTCGAGCGTGCGCAGATCGGCACCCGCCGCGACGGCCGCGACCGCGCGCACCATGAACGGCAGCGTGAACACGACGTGGCCGACGACGATGAACCACAGGCTCATCCGGAAGGTGGTGAAGCCGCCGTACACGACCAGCAGCGCGAGCGCCGACGCGAGGCCCGGCAGCGCGACCGGCAGCACCAGCGCTTCCTCGATCGCGCGGGCGACGCGGCTCTTGCTGCGCGCGAGCGCATAGCCGGCCGGCACGCCGACGGCGAGCACGATCGCGAGCGTCGCGAATGCGACGCCGAGCGACAGCGCGACCGAGCCCTGGTATTGCTGCCACACCTGTTCGATCCAGCGCAGCGTGAGGCCGCTCGACAGCCCGCGGAAATAGTTGACGGTGAGGCCCGCGAGCACCGACATCACGACGGGCACGATCAGGAACGCGCACAGCAGCAGCGTGACGCTCCATTGCAGCGCGGCGATCGCGCGCGCGCCCGTGACGCGCGGCGCGCGTCGTGCGACGCCGTTCGCATGCGACGGAGCGGGCGCCGGCGACGGCGCGGACGAACCGGAAAGCGATTGCATGATGGAATCCTCAGGCCGCGGCGGCGGCGGTATGGCCGGTGAACCGGCGCGCGAGCGCGAGCACGGCCCACGTGACGATGCCGAGCACGATCGACAGGCCGGCCGCCGTCGCGATGTTCGCGTTCAGCGTGAACTCGGTGTAGATCGTCATCGGCAGCACGTTCAGGTCGGTCGCGAGCGTAAACGCGGTGCCGAACGCGCCCATCGCGGTCGCGAAGCAGATCGCACCGGCCGCGATCAGGCCCGGTGCGAGCGCCGGCAGCACGATGTCGACGAAGATGCGCCACGGCGACGCGCCGAGCGAGCGTGCGGCTTCCTCGAGCGACGCATCGAGCTTCGACGCGGCCGCGATCACGGTGACGATCACGCGCGGAATCGAGAAGTACAGGTAGCCGACGAACAGCCCGGCAACCGAATACGCGAACACCCACTTGTCGCCGGTCAGCTTCGCGGACAGCATGCCGATCAGCCCCTGCCGCCCGGCGAGCATGATCACCATGAAGCCGACCACGACGCCCGGGAACGCGAGCGGAAACGTGAGCAGCGCGAGCAGCACGCGCTTGCCCGCGAATTCGCGGCGCGCGAGCAGCAGGCCCGAGATCGTCGACAGCGCGAGCGTCGCGAGCGTGACGCCGGCCGACAACGCAACCGTTTCGCCGAGGCTCTTCATGTAGCGCGCGTTGCCGAGCAGCGTCGCGTACTGCGTGAAGAACGCGCCGTCGGCGGACACGTGCACGAGCGCCGCCATCGGCAGCAGCCAGAACGCGGCGAACACCGCGAGCGCCGGCGCGACGAGTGCGACGCGCCAGCGCAGCGGGAAAGTCAGATCGAGCATCGCGTGGTTCCGGCCGCTTACTGCATCACCTGCAGGTATTGCAGGCCGAACGCTTGCTGGCCGGCCGCCATCTTGCCGAAGTCGACCGGTTTCGCCCGTGCGTATTCGCTCGCCGGCAGGAACTTCGCGGCGACGTCGGCGCCGAGCGTCTGGGCGCGCACCGGACGCAGATACGCGTTGGCCCACAGTTTCTGGCCTTCGTCGGACAGCACGAAGTCGAGCACCTTCTTGCCGTTCGCGTCGTGCGGCGCGCCCTTCACGAGGCTCATCACGTACGGCACCGCGATCGTGCCTTCCTGCGGGATCACGAATTCGACGTTCGCGTGATCCTTGTACTTCGCGCGATACGCGTCGAAGTCGTAGTCGAGCAGGATCGGAATCTCGCCGGACAGCACGCGCGCATACGCGGTCTGTTTCGGCACGATCGGCGCGTTCGCCTTCAGCTTGTGGAACCAGTCGAGCGCCGGCTTGAAGTTTTCGAGGCTGCCGCCGAGCGCCTGGTTCACGGCGACCGCACCCGCATAGCCGACGAACGCGCTCGACGGATCGAGGTAGCCGACCATGCCCTTGTATTCGGGCTTCAGCAGATCGGCCCACGAGCGCGGCACCGGCTTGCCGTCGAGCGCGTCCTTGTTCACGAAGAAGCCGAGCGTGCCCGAGTGGATCGCGAACCAGTAGCCTTGCGGGTCCTTCAGGTTCGCGGGGATGTCGTTCCAGTGCGCGGGCTTGTACGGCGCAATCACGCCCTTGTCCTTCGCCTGGAACGCCGACGACACGCCAAGATAGACGACGTCGGCGACCGGGCTCTTCTGTTCGGCGATCAGCTGCGCGATCGCCTGCCCCGAGTTCTTGTTGTCGAACGGCACGCGGATACCGGTTTTCTGCTTGATCGCCGCGATTTGCGCGGCCCAGTCGGCCCATTCGGGCGGGCAGTTGTAGCAGATTGCGGATTCGTCGGCATGGGCGGCGGGCGCGAACGCGACGAGCGCGGCGCAGGCGATGGGCGCGGCGAGCACGCGCAGCAGCGAGGTCAGGCGAAAGGACACGGTGGGTCTCCGGGCGGGGTAAGGGTATTTCGCCGCGCGCGCTCGCGCGGCACACGCATTCAGGCTTGGTGCAACTGCAGGTTGGCGGCCGGCGGCGCGACCGTCGCGCCGTCGCGCACCGTGTGCGGCAGGATCAGCGAGGTGCGCTCGATCGTCGCGCCGCCGATGCATTCGACGAGGCGTCGCCATGCATGACGGCCGATGTCCTGGTTCGGCGTCGCGACGCTCGCGAGCGGCGGCGCGAGCAGCTCGCCGATCGCGATGCCGTCGAAGCCGAGCACCGACAAATCGTCGGGAATCGAGAAGCCCGCGCGGCGCAGGCCGCGCATCACGACCATCGCGAGGAGGTCGTTGCTGCAGAACAGGGCGGTGGGGCGCGTGGCGTGCGCCGTGAGGTGCGCGAGCACCGCGTCGGGCAGCTCGGCCGCGTTGAAGTCGACTTCGACCGGCGGCAGTGTCGCGACGCCCGCTTCCTCGAGCGCTTGCGCGTAGCCGAGATGACGCTGGCGGGCGCGATCCGACGCGGCGAGCGAGCCGGCCAGCATCAGCACGCGGCGATGGCCGCGCGCGGTCAGCAGACGGACGCCGTCGTAGGCGGCGCGCCGGTTGTCGACCGACACCGACGGGCGGCGTTGCGTGTCGTTGTGCATCAGCACGTAGTGCGGGCCATCGCGGTCGAGCATGTCGAGCAGCGGATGCGTGTCCGCGTCGGCAACCGTCAGGATCAGTCCTTCGACGCGCTGCTCGCGCAGCGTCTCGATCGCGTGGCGCTCGCGTGCCTCGTCGTATTCGGTCGTCATCAGGATCAGCTTGAAGCCGGCCGCGGTCGCGAGTTCGTCGATGCCCTGCAGGCAGTCGGCGAACACCGGGTTCGACAGCGTCGGCACGACGACGCCGATGAGGCGCGTGCGCTCGCCGCGCAACTGCCGGCCGAGCGGGCTCGGGCGGAACTGCAGCGTGTCGATGGCGGTGCGGATCGTCGTCAGCGTGGCGGGGCTGACGGTATGCGGCGCGTTGATCGCGCGCGAGACGGTGGCGATCGAAAAGCCGGCGAGCGCGGCGACATCCTTGATGGTGGGGGTCATGAAGTTACGCGATGTAAACGTTTTCGACCGAAGGATTATCGAAAATGTTTGTGACTTCGCGATGACTCACCAGACATCTGTTTCGTCAAAAATACGATACAAACATCAGACGTTTTGCGCCCGGCGAGCGGGGCGCAGTGATTGTATCGGGGGATGCTGCGGCGCGGGACGAAATCGATGACGGTGTCGCGTCGACGTCGTTGACTGGGTATTAATTCGGCCGCGGATGATGCAGGCAATCATGCTGCGTCAGCGATGCTGACGCGTGAATCAGGGAACGCATGCGCGAAGCAATGGTAGAATCGCGTCCGCCCTTTTGCCGGGGTGATGAAATTGGTAAACATAGCGGACTTAAACGATTGAGTGCCCGACCGGAAACGGTCGGTGCAGAACCCTTCAAATTCGGCGAAACCCCTGATGCGCGCATCGAGGCAACGCCGAGCCAAGCCTCGCGGTGAGATTGCTGCGAGGAAGGTGTAGAGACTAGACGGGGGGCGCCTAAGGCGCACGGGCGGCGATCACGCCCGCGCGCGACGGTGAAGGCATAGTCCAGCGCACGAACGGCATCGTTTCGACGACGTCGACTTCGAAAGAAGCAGTGTGACGAAAATCCGCCGCCTTAATTGGCTTGCCGGTTCAAGTCCGGTCCCCGGCACCAACATCGCTTTCGTTGTGATTCCACGAAGTTCCAAAGACCCGCGAGAAATAAGCGTCTCTCGCGGGTTTTTTGTTTTCATGGCGCTCCGTCGGGTGCATTTGCTGTCCGGGGCTACCGTGCTGATCCCGCGCAAGCGCAGTTCCTGGACCAACCGATCCTGCAACGTCAGATGTGCTCGCCCGCCATGCCTGTTCGCCGAGCTGCTGTTCGCGCAGAACGTGTCGATGTTCAACTCCACCGATGATCGCAACCATCGATCTCGATCAACTCGCCCAGGCATGCTCGCCATGCTCGCGGCTGATACACCTTCGGCGGACGCTGTCGGCGCGCCATTCATGGCCCAGCGTCGGTCATCAGCTTCCTGACCGTCTCCTTGGCCAGCCGGATACCGTGACATTCCCAGCGCTTCTCGCAGGCCAGCATGGTGGTGGCGGCCCGTCGCGTTGATGCAAGGAAGGTACCAACGAACGGGCGCATCTTGCGCAGCGCGCGCCGTGCCGACTCGGGCGGGGAAACACGTAGAGAACACGCGCGCTTGTTTCAGCGCGGATACACCGAAGTCGGTCCCGGTGCGTTGCGCGGCCGCGCGTATCGCAGTCCGCATGTCGGGCGGCATCCGACGCGTGCGTGTGCAACGGTTGTGGACGAGAGTCGGTTATCGGCTCTGCCGTCCGTTGCACCGGCCCGTTCGCCGCCCCGAGCCGCGCGCGCAAACGGCCCCGTCCGGTCCGGAAATCGGTGCGCGCTTGACGCGGCGCGCGTAGCAGATTTGAAACGAAAACGCGCTTTTTTGCCTCGCGATCCTCGTGCGCGCCGCCCTGTGTCCCTCAAACGGACTGGATTTCCGATGGGTGGCACGCTTCTCGCTGGCGCTCGAGGGTAATGCCACCGCCAGCGCCGACGCCTATGAGCGCTGTGCCTGCATGGCAGCGGTCCGCCCACCGAAAGGTGAGCGCTCACGCGTCCGCACTGCATTTCGCGGAACGCTGCGACCCTTGCGATCGTATGAATGGTCGGTGCTCGCATACACGCAACCTCGGCAGTGGTGCCCGTGCATTGCTGCCTTGATACGAAAAGGTATGACGCGATGTTACATAATCGACGTGAACGGGCGAAGGCGCCGGGGCTCGAATCCGGCGACAGGACGGCTCCTTGTCGACCAGTGGCCGCCGTGGCAGCGAGCACATCGTGGCTGGCGGTCCTGACCGTGGCGGCGGTCGTGCTGAACGGATGCGCGCTGTCGCCGGGCATGAGCTTCAGCGACAGTTCGGCAGGGGGCGCCGCGGCCACGGCACGGTTTGGCGACGCGTCGCGGGCGGTCCACGATGCCAGAGGCACTGGCGGGACGGGCTCGGGTGCATCCGCACGCGATGCGGCCCCGGCGGGCTCGCTGATCGAGATCAATGACGAGCTCATCCGTACCGAGCGCGCCGCCGTCGAATCGGGCATTCCGACGAAAGTGCGCAAACTGTTTGCCCGGCCCGGCCCCTATACGCTCGGTCCCGGCGATGTGTTGAGCATCGTCGTCTGGGATCATCCGGAGCTCAACATGCCGCCCCCGACGATCGGCGCCGGCATGGACGCAGCCGGATCGAACTCGGTCGTCGCCGGCTATACGATCGATTCCGGTGGCAACGTGCAATTTGCCTATGCAGGCCCGATCAAGCTGAGCGGCCTGACCGAGATGAAAGCGCGCGACCTGCTGGCGTCGAAGATCGCTCGCTACATCCGCAACCCGCAGGTGACGCTGCGCATACAGGCATATCGCAGCAAGCGCGTCTATCTCGACGGAGAAGTGCGCAACCCGGGCATCCAGATCCTCAACGACCTGCCGATGACGTTGCCCGAGGCGATCAACCGGGCTGGCGGCTTTACCGCCAACGGCGATCGTGCGGCGGTCGCGGTGACGCGCGGCGACGATACCGCCGTCGTCGACATCGCCGCGATGATCGAAAAGGGCATCAATCCGGACAAGATCCTGCTGCGCGACGGCGACCTCGTGCGCGTGTACTCCGTGAACGACCGAAAGGTGTTCGTGCTGGGCGAGGTGGGGCGCGCGACCTCGCTGCCGCTCAACAACGGACGGCTGTCGCTGAACGAGGCCCTCGGGTCCGCCGGCGGGGTCAGCCAATACTCGGGCGATGCCGGGCAGGTGTATGTCGTGCGCAGCAAGCGTCCTGGCAAACCGCAAATTTTCCATCTCGACGCTCGATCGCCGGTTGCAATGGCGCTGGCCAACGACTTCGAACTGAAGCCGAACGATGTCGTGTTCGTCGATGCGTCGCCGCTCGTTCGCTGGAGCCGCGTCATCAACATGCTCCTGCCGAGCGCGCAGACCCTCGCCACCGGTCGAAACGCTGCGTACTGACGGCGGACGGCATCCCGTAACCATTCGTTTTCCGATCATTCAGCGCGCCGCCAGGGCGGCGCGCTGAATGATCGCGTCCATCCCATCGATCATGTTGTTAGAACGACGAAGCGTACGCCTCATGTCATTGGTTGTTCATACACCTATATCGACGAATATCTCAAGACCTGGTCTCGCATCAGCGCTCGTATGCGAGTGTGCTCTAACACACCGTAACGGAGGCAACGTGCGCATAACCTTCTTCATTGAGATGCGTCACCTGATTCGATTCATCGAGTCCGGGCCATTTGCCCATGCGCACGAAGGCGTTTCCCCGTCGACCGATGCGCATGCCGGACTTTGACGGAACACGAAAGGGTGCCGACGGGATTCGGCGTATGAAAGACACAATCGATGGAGATGTTTCCATGTCGCACGGATACGATTCTGACCAGAAGGTCGCGGTTGTCGTGGTCGGCTGCTCGCTCAACGGGCTGGGCGTTGTCCGCTCGCTAGCCCGCGAGCGGGTGCCGATCGTCGCAGTGGACTGCAAACGAATCGGGCCGGCCTTATGGTCGCGCCATGTCCGCGGGCATTTGATCCGAAGCTTCGTGGGGCGGAAGTTTGTCGACGACATGGCCCGTCTCGGCGCGACGTTCGAGCGTCCCCCGGTGCTCCTGCTGACGGATGAGGATGCCGTTCATTCTGTTTCCGAGAACCGCGACGAGCTGGCGAAATGGTTCTGCTTCTGTCTACCCGAGGATCGCAACGTCAAGCTCCTGAGCAGCAAGTCGTCGTTTCATGAATTTGCGTTGCAGCACGGCTTCCCGGTTCCGCGCTCCGTCATTCTGCAGACTCACGCCGACCTCGGCCTGCTCGCCGAGCTGCGCTTTCCGTGCGTGCTGAAGCCCGACGACAAGCGCTACGTGCTGACGGGGAAGAAAGAGCGGGCGGTGCGCGTGCGGACTTTGAGCGAGGCGCGTGAACACGCGATCGTCATGCTCAGTTCACCGGGCGGCATCGTCGCACAGGAATGGGTCGAGGGGCCAGGCAGCAATATCCATTTCACGCTCTTCTATCGCGGAGCGGGCGGCGAAGTCGTCAGCGTGTTCACCGGCCGCAAGATCCTGAGCGATCCCCCCGACGTCGGCAATACGGCGATTTGCGTCGCCGCTGATGAAGCGCGCGACGTCCTCGAGCCAATGACGTTGGACTTCGCGGACTGCGCTGGCATGGTGGGCATGGGCAGCATGGAATACAAATGGGACGACAACTACAAGGAATTCGTGATGATCGAGCCGACCGTCGGAAGGACGGACTGGCAGGAGGAAATTGCGACGCTGTGCGGAGTCAATATTCCCGCGGCGGCGTATCGATATGAACTCGGCTTTCCGCCATTGCCCGATGAAACGAATCACGCAGCGGTCGCGTGGCGCGCGACATTCCTCGACCGGCCTCCGCCTCGCCTGATGGGTGCCGATACGAGGATGTTCGATGGCTACTTCCGATGGAACGATCCATTGCCGGCGTTGCAGTTTTACTGCGCGATCGCTCCTCTGCGCCGAGTAGTCAAGGGATGGCGGGAAAAAAGGCGTACCCGGATTGCGCGCCAGATACTCAGGGAGGCAAAGAATGCCATCGACTGACACGGTAATTATTGGCGCAGGTCCGTACGGCTTGTCGCTCGCGACGCATCTGAAGGCCGCCGGCGTGCCGCATCAAATCCTCGGTCAGCCGATGTGCGCCTGGCGAAACTACATGCCGCCCGGCATGCTCATGCGCTCGGAGGCATTTGCTTCGAATCTGTCTGCGCCACAACGCGGCTATACGCTGAAGGACTATTGCCGAGTGAAGGGCATCCAATATCAGCCGGTGGGCATGAAGCTGACATTGGAAACCTTCGTGGACTACGGGCTTTGGTTCCAATCGAACCTGGCCGCCGAGACTCGGCCGGTCGAAGTCGTCGACCTGCGCCGCAGCGACGATGGCTTCAACCTGAGTCTGAGCGACGGCAGTACGCTGGACGCGCGCAGGGTGGTGATGGCGCTGGGCCTCAAGGGATTTGCCCACACACCGCCGGTGCTGCAGGGATTGCCGGACACCTACGTGTCTCACTCCGAAAAGTACGGCAGCCTGACGTGGGCCGCCGGACGGGACATCGTCATCGTCGGTGGCGGGCAATCGGCGCTCGGGCTGGCTGCACTCCTGAACGAAGTTGGCGCAAGCGTTCGCGTGCTGGTGCGAGATCAGTCGGTGGAGTGGAATCCGACGCCGGAAACCGAGCGCTCGTTCGTGTCGAAAATGCTGAGTCCGGACGCGGGCCTGGGCCGTGGCTGGCGAACGCATGTGCTCTGCGAATATCCGTACGTCTTTCACGCGCTGAGCCAGCGATTGCGCAAGGACCTCATCGAACGATTGCATGGCCCGTCCGGCGCGTGGTGGCTGCATGATCGCGTCGTCGACAAAATCCCGATTGCCTTCGACGCCGAAGTGCGAAGCGCGGCAATCGATGACGACAAGGTGGCGCTGCGGGTCGCGAACGGGAACGGCGAGTCGACCGTCACGGCTTCGCATGTCATTGTCGCCACCGGATTCAAGACCGACATGACGCGGCACACTTTCATTTCGAAAGAAATCATGGATTCGATTTCACTCTTCAGCGGCGGGCCGGAGCTGACGCGTCACTTCGAGACGACGGTGCGCGGGCTTTACGTGATCGGGCCGGCTTCCGCGCAATCCTTTGGTCCGGTGATGCGTTTTGTCTACGGGGCAAAACACGCCGCTCCGCACGTGGCATGGCACATCGGCAAGGCGCACCGCAGAGAGACGGCGAAGATCGGATGGCGCGGCACGGCAGGCCAGCTCCTCGAGCCGACGAGCGAGCGAGACGGTTCGTTATAGGAAACCGGCACCAGCGCAACGTTGTTGAACGGAACCGTTCGAATCGGGTGCTCGAATGCGCAACGACACGGAGAGTCGACGATGATCTCGGGTAAAGCGATATTGAAAGAGATCCTTTCGCGATGTGTAATGATGTTCGGCATCGACCATATGGTTCGCGCTTTGCTATGGCGCGATCGCGTGGCGATCCTGCTCTACCACGACCCCGATCCGGCGACGCTGGATCGACACCTCACCTACCTGAGAACCATATGCGATCTCGTGCCGCTCGACGCACGAGGTTTGCCGGGGAACGGGCGTCCGCGCGCGGCCATCACGCTTGACGATGGACTTGCGGGGAATGCCCGCCTGCTGCCTATCTTCATCAAGCACAAGGTGCGGCCGACGATTTTCCTGTGCAGCCGTATTGTCTGCCGGCCGCGCAGACACTGGTGGTTGCATCCAGCCGCGGAGCGGCTTGGCGTCGAGCGCCTGAAGCGACTCGCGAATGATCAACGCCTCGCCGAGCTACGTGTCCACGGCTATGACCAGGATGGCGACGACGAGCCGACGGGGCTGAGCATGCAACAGCTCGAAGCGATGCGCCCATATGTGGATTTTCAGGCGCATACGCGCTTTCACCCGATACTGACGCGCTGCGGCGATAGCGAATGCAAAGAGGAAATCGTCGAATCCCGGCACGAAGTCGAGGCGTTGACCGGAAACCGTTGCGAACACTTCGCCTATCCGAACGGCAATTACGGCAAGCGGGAAATCAATCTCCTGAAAGCGGCGGGCTACAAGAGCGCGCGAACCTGCGATGTCGGCTGGAACGATCACCGTAGCGACGCGTTTCGTCTGAAAACCATCATCATCGACGATCACGCATCGCTCAGGTGGTTCATCTGCAATTTGACGGGCATCCCGCTGTTTTTGGGTTATCTGCGCAAGGGGGGCGGCTTGCGCGGGCATTTTCCCCAGTTCTGATCCGGCCGCGACCATGTCGATACGCCGGCGCGCCCGCGATATGGAACGTGCAATGTGCGCTGGTGAACATACACGGCGCCAGCCGATGACAGACTACGGATATCGCAAGACGAACAACTGTGGCTTGCAGATATTTCGGATATCGAAAAAGTCGTGCATAAGGAGTCTTCGACATGATTGCTCGACAGCTTGAAATGGGGACGATCGATGCCAGCGATGAAAACGGCGGTTCGTCTCCGAAGGAGATGATGCGTTTCGTCATCGACAACATCTGGACCGTCATCCTTATCACCGCGGCGGTTACGATAGCGGCGAGCCTTTACTGCGTGTTGGCCACGCGCGTTTACTCTGCCGATGCGGTTCTGCAGGTCGATCGATCGAATTCCGGCGGGCTGAGCATCGCTGCGCAGCCGAACCCGCAGACGCAGCAGCCCGCCACGCCGATGGCGCAGCTGAGCCAGACCGAAATACAAATTATCCGCAGCCGCTCGGTGCTGACGCCGATCATCGAGCAATACCGGTTGTTCGTGTCCGTTACGCCGCGTGTCGTGCCGGTGCTCGGCCAGATTGCCGAGCGATTTGCGACGCCCGGCCATCTCGCGGCGCCCTGGCTGGGACTGAGCGACTACGGGTGGGGCGGAGAGCGAGCCGATATTGCCGTCCTGGATGTGCCGCCCAGTCTCGAGAGCAAGGAACTGGAATTGATCGCGCTGCAACATGGCGGCTATCGGCTTGCCGATCCGAATGGGCGTGTGCTGGTGGAAGGGGCGGTGGGCAAGGAAGCGTCCGGCAATGGCGTGCGGATCCTGATTACGCAACTGGTGGCGCGGTCGGGGATGCGCTTTGGGGTCACCCGTTATAACGACATCGACGCCATGCAGCGCTTCTTGCGCGATCTGCGGGTGAGCGAGCAGGGCGCGGATACCGGCCTCATCAAGGTTTCCTACGAGAGTGCCGATCCCGCGCGTGCCACCGCGGTCGCCAACGCTATCGCGCAGAACTACATGGCCTCGCATGTTGCATACCGTCAGGACGAGGCCACCCGGATGCTGGCATTCGTCAACGGCGAGCTGCCGCGCCTGCGTACCGAGATGAAGGTGGCGGAAGACAAGCTCACCCAGCATCAGGCGACGACCGCTTCGCTGCAGCCGGCCAGCGAGAGCCAAGTCTACCTGCAAGGGATCATGGACTTCGACCGACAGATCGCGACGCTCACGATTCAGCGCACGCAAATGCTCGAGCGCTTCACGCCGGAGAGCACGCAAGTCCGGACTATCGATCAGCAGCTCGGCCAGCTCAACATGGCGAAGCGGAATTTCGAGGCCCGCTTTGCCAGCATGCCTGCCGCCGCGCGCCAGTCGGCCGATCTGACACGCGATGCGAAAGTGGCCGAGCAGATCTACGTGGCAATGGTCGGCAAGGCAAACGAGTTGTCGGTCACGCGTGCCGGCACGATCGGCAACGCGCACATCCTCGATGCCGCCGTGCGACCCGCGGCGCCGATCAAGCCGCAGAGCGCCTTCATCATCCCCATCGGCAGCGCGCTGGGGCTCATGTGCGGCGTGCTGTTCGTCACCGTTCCGCGCCGGTTCTCGTCGAAGATCGAAGATCCGGTTGCCGTCGAGCGGCGCTTCCGGCTGTCCGGTCTGGGCGTGATCCCGTTCAGCGAAGAACAGGTCAGGCTCTCGCGTTGCCTGCAGCAGGTCGATGCAATGCAACGCGAGCCGGATACGGGCGGCGATGCGCTGGCTCCCCGGATTCCGGACGGACGTGCAGGCGTCCCGGATGAAGCTGCGCAGCCGATGTGCGACTTGCGCTCCACGCTGCTGGCGATGCGGTGCCCTCAGGATGTCTCGGTCGAGGCGCTGCGCTGCGTGCGCACCGCGGTCGTGAGCGAGATGGCGGACGTGCCCGGCAAGGTGCTGGTGATAACGAGCCCGACGCCGTCGACCGGCAAGAGCTTCGTTGCGTCCAACCTTGCCGTGCTCCTGGCGGAAACGGGCAGTCGGGTGCTGTTGATCGACGCCGACTTGCGGCGCGGCAATCTCGCCGCTCGCTTCGGGCAGCCGCGCACATGCGGTCTTGCCGATCTGCTGGCCGGGCACATCGAAGCACGTCAGGCGATTCGGCCGATCATCGACGACCGGTTGTCGTTCATCTCGACGGGGCCGTATACCGCCAATCCGTCGGTATTGCTGTCGACGCCCCGGATGAACGAATTGCTGCACGAGTTCCGTGCCAGTTTCGACTTCGTCATCGTCGATTCGCCGCCGGTGCTGGCCGTCAGCGATGCGTCGATGGCAGCGCGCAGCGCCGACGCGACGATTCTCGTCCTGCGTGCAAACGTGCAGACCGAGCGCGAGATCGAGGAAACGCTGAGCCGGCTCGAGCGGGCAGGCGCGCGCGTGATCGGCCCGGTGTTCAATGCCGTCGCCATCCGGCGCAGCGACAAGCGCCTTTACCAATACACGACCGCCTATATCGACGACGAGCCGGCCAGGTGGCAAATCACGTAACGACGTCGCCGGCGCCCCGAGGGCGCTGGCGAGAACACGATCCGACACCATTCGAGCTGCTTCCCGTGGTCTACATCACGCTCATCGCGCTGCTTTTCAGCGTCACGAACTTCATCCCGGTCAGTGCGATCGGCTTCGCGCCGATTTGCCTCTGCGCGTGGCGCTTGTTCGACCGGCGCTATCCGCCGTTCGTGACATGTTTATCCGTCTTCGGGCTGTTGGCGTTGGGGTCGACGCTGCTTTACGACCCGCAAGCGTTGCTGTCGTACGATTTCTACCGCCACGACGGCAACTTCTTCGTGTCTTATGCGCCGATTCTTGCCGGTTGCCTGTATTCGCATGAGCTGGATCTCGACAAGGCGCTGAGACGCTTCTTCATGTTTGCCGTTCTCGCGAACCTGCCGCCCTATGCCGTCTATGTCGCGCAAAACGGCCTGTTGGCGATATTTTCGAACGCAAACGACTCGTTCGGCAGCTACTTCATTGCCCGTAACGCCGCCGGCGGTTTCCTCGCGATGCTGTTCTGTCTCGGCCTGTCCTGTTACGTGAAGCGCCCCGACAGGCTCGTGCTCGGGTTGCTCGTCCTCAACGCGATGTTCGTGTTTTCCACCTACAGCCGTGGATCGATGCTGGGGGTGGCGACCGCCATCGCGTACCTGTTGCTGGGCCGCAAGCGTTGGTTGGTGGCGGTGCTGATGGCCGGGGTAGTGGCGTTCTCCTTCGGCGCGGCCTGGAACAACACGCAACCGGCAGTCGACTACATGGCCCACGAGCACACGGTGCGGGATGCGGACGCAAAAACGGCCAATGTGGACGTGCGCTTCGGATGGCTCTGGCCGCGGGCATTGGCGTATTTCGAAGCAAGCCCGATCATCGGGATGGGTGTCGGGTCGTTCGACGACGAAGTGCATGACGTCGTGAACTATTTCGGTGTTGTTGGCCAGCCGCGGGACGTCACCGTGTTCCATACCGATGCGCATGCGCACAATTCCTACCTGCATATCGCCGCGGAGCTGGGCGTGATCGGTCTCGCGCTGATGCTGGCCTTCTATTGGTATCTCGTCAAATGGGCAGTGGAAGGCGCCGCATCGACGCTGCCTGCCCGCCGCAGCAGTGTCGGCGCGTATACGTTCGTCGAGTTGTCGTCGGTGTGCCTGCTCGCGATGGGCGTGACAGAGCACCGCCTGACCACGCCGTCGAATGTCCTGATCCTTGCGCTGGTCGTGTCGTTGCTGCTGTCCTGGCGCGTGCGGCGCGCGGGTGGGGGTGGCAAAAGTGGCGCGTCCCGCGACGCGCGGCGTGGCGCTTACGGCAGCGGCGTCACGACGAGATAGCCAAGACACGGGCACGGTTTGTCGTCGGCGCCGGGCCGCGGCTCCGGTACGTAGAAGCTGATCGAAAGGTGGCCGCCGGCCCAGGACGAGACGAGACGCGGTTCCGGAATCGGCGTGCCCAGGATGGCATCGACGTAATCGATGCGAAACCGGCCCGATGCCGGTGCCGGCAGGCCGTCGACCGAAAGCCATCTGCGCCCGGGCGTACCGCCGACCTGGAACACGATGCGTTCGCCGGAGATCAGCGCGTTGCCCGATAGTTCGGGGCTGAATTCGATCCGGTGATGAAACGGAGCGAGCGGGCCCGACAAGACGGACCTGAGCGTGATCAGCGAGCGCCCGGACGGGTTATAGACGCGGGTCGACCCGCGGTGCGTCAGCCGGTACGGCTCGCTGCCATCCCAGTGATAGATCATCGACACGTACTTGTCGGGGTCGTCCCAATTCCGGTCGAGCGCCCAGGCGGCAAGATCGAAAAAGTACGTTGGCAGGTAATTCGGATTGTCGATGTAGGTATCGCCCATCTCGGTCTGCCACAAGCCGCGCACCTTGCCGGTGGCGACGTAGCGCTGGTAAAGCCGGTCGAGGCTGTCGATGCCGAGATAATGTACGTCGAGATAGTCGACCCAATCGAGCATTCGGGCGTGAGCGGTGGGGCTGGTGTATTCGAGCCAGCGCATGTAGTTGTCGAGGCCGCCCTGGTCGGGCCAGCCGCCGTAGACGACGTACGCGTGATACTTGCGGATGATTCTGGCTGCCGGTATGTGAATCCGCTCGACATAGTCGCGCATCGCGTCGGCGTACGGGCGGGCCAGCGCCGGATTGCGGTTGTTGCCCGGTCCATGCCAGAACGACGCTTGAGGCGAGCCGCCCGAAAGCGGGCCGGCCGCCTCGTTCCAGATCTGGAAGTACTTGACGTTGTACGGCGGTGCCGAATACTTCTTCACGACGGCCTCGACATACCGTTCCCACACCGCGACGTCCTTCGGCGCGGAAAACCCGTCTCCGGGCGCGGACGCATTCCATGTCGGGGTATAGCCGACGAAGAGCAGGGACTTGATGCCGTTGCGGTTGTTGCGCAATATGATCGGTGGCAATTCCAGGCCGTAGCTTGGGCCCGTCCGGTCGATATCGATCCGGCCGTCGTGCGGGCCGGGCTGACCCGGGCCGACGGAATCGCGTCCCCAGCCAAGGCCCATGCGTTGCCAGTACGGAATATCTTCGTCCGAGCTCGGCCATCCATTGGCGCCGATCAGCTCCGTGATTCGGTGTCGCGCCGGCGACGTGCGCGACGCAGGATTCGTTTCGGCGCCGCTCCATGCCGGCAGGGCGTTTCCCAGTACCGCCAGCGCAAACGCAACGCACGCGCCGCGCGCTGCGCGCGTCATTTCAATGGGATGGCACATGGGCGGGCGCTCCGTTCGCGACCGGGTCGCGCGCTTCGGGGGGCAGCTCGGTGTTCGGCTCGCCGAGCGACAAGTGACGCATCACCTCGCCCGCGTAACGCGACTTCATGTACAAGCCAACGTCGTACGACAGCTGCGCGTTCGCGAGATGATCGGCGAGCGCATCCAGTGCTGCCGTGAGGCTGGCCGGGTTCGCCGAATATTTGATCTTGTTGCCGATTTCGTCACCGAAGGTCGACATGCTGCCGAGATCATGAACCAGGATCGGCATGCCGAGCGCGGCCGCTTCGACGATCACCAGCGGTGCGTTCTCGCCGCAAATCGACGGGAGCACCAGTGCGTCGAGCCCGCGCGCACGCGGAAACAGCTCGGCGTGCGGCAGACTGCCCGCGAACGAGACACGTCCTGCGTCGATCAGCGAAGCGTATTGGTTTTCCAGCCGGCGTCTGTCGGGGCCGTCGCCGAAAAGCGTGATCCGCCGCACGCCGTGAAATTGCGTGGCCGCCAGTAGCTCGAGGAACTGGCCAATGCCCTTTTCCGCCGAAATTCGCCCGATGAACGCGAGCTGCAGGCCTGAATCCCGTCGGCCAGCGCGCCGTGGATGACATTCCGGAATCGCAACGGGGTTGGGGAAGAACACGCTGTTCGTGATGCCGCGCCGGCGCAACGCTTCCCGCATGAACACGCTCGGGCACAGGAACAGATCGAAGGCGCTGCGCGGATTGGTAAGCCGGTCCATGGCCAGCCAGTGCATTTTCCTGAGCGTGTCGTAGACGAAGCCGCGCGGGCTGGAGCGTGTCATCAGCGGACGCAGCGTGCCGATATCATCGAGCGCGACCGGCACCACGCGCCCCCGTGGGTAATAGAGCATCAGTGGGTTATGAAACACGAGGTGGTAGTCGTGGCAGGTCAGATAGGTCCTGTAGCCGAACCGCTGCCTGTTTCGCCTGATTACGCCGAAAATCGACGAAGACATGTAGCCGTGATAGTTGTGGATCCAGATGCGATCCGGCATGAACCGCTGAATCGTCTTGTCCAGCGCCAGCGCGGCACGAACGTTCCATACGGGATTGGCGGCCAGGCTGACCTCCGCGACATCGCCCTTGTCGAATTTCTCGACCACGACATCGGGCATCTCCCGCAACGTCTCCACCGACAATCGATAGACCTGCTCGGCCCCGCCGAAGGCATCGTAGTCGTTCACGATCAGCACGCGATTGCTTTGCATAAGAGGCCTCGGAGCGTGCCGTTCCGCCATAGGATCAGGAAGCGATGATTTCGGGCGAATGGCGATGGATGAATGGAATGGCTTCGATCCGGAACGGATCAATTGCGCGTGGTGCCGCTATCGATTCACGAATACGCCGTGGATTTTCTCGATCCATATCTCAGCATGCGGTATGCCAGCAGTGAGAGAAACGAGGCGTGCCAAGGGTAAGCGTGGAGAGGAGGCATTTTTAAATGCCGAATTCGATGAAAAACGTTACAGGAATGAATCGTCAGCGCGTGGAATCAGGGGGTGGGGGGAATCTGTCGTTTCAAGGGGGAAACATAGCGTGGGATGACGGCGCAATCGCTCATTCCATGAGCGTATGAGAAATCAACGCGAACGAATTTCGCCCGCCCGATTCGGTATGAATATTTCAATTAATTGAAACGAGCGTTCCAGAGACGCTTTGCGGAATTACGGTATTCCTTTGTGTGGTTCATAACAGAGCCCGCCTGCTTCCTTCAGTACGATGGGTCATGGGCTTCAGACAGTCGGGTGCCACGCAGTGCAAGCATCCGCCAGCATGATCGCCCGTTCAATATGAATTCGGCAATCCGCAAGGACGCGACCTGATCATCAAGTTCGGCGCGCAATGTCGGTCGTGCAAAGAGGCACGCGATCCACGATCGCGCGTCCAGCAGTGTCACTTGTATCGGGGTGGCGTGCGACAGACGCCGAGTATCGAAGGGACGGGGCCAGCGGCCATTTCCGGTCCTCGATCGGTGCTGTCGTCATAAGCGGAAGGACCGGCTACGTCGGCGGTTTCGCGTCACGACCGTCGCGGTGGCTGCCATGCTGGGGGAAGCTGAAATGCCTGGATATTTCCACAGAGCGATCGACGTCACGTTGATCGTGTTGGGCGCGGTCGGAACGTCCCATGTCGGTATGACCGACATGGGCAGTCCACACCGACTGGATCCCTCGTTGGTCGCATTCGTCGCCGCGCTTGCACTGTCGGTATTCCCCGCTTGCGGAACCTACTCGGCGCGATGCATGAAGTCGCTCGCAAGCGCGATCAGCCGCACGACGCTCGCGTGGTTCGTCGTGCAGATGTGCGGCCTTGTATTGCTGTTCATGATTCATCGCAGCGCGCCTCCGTTGTTGCCATGGTTCATCCACTGGACCCTGGTGAGCGGGATTTCGCTTCTCGTTTCACATACGGCCACCCTCGTCGCATTCTCTGTCGCGCGGCCGGCATGGCTCGGGAATCGGCAGACGGCACATGGTTACGGAATCGGCGGCGCCGCCCCGGCATCGGCCGGCGCAGCGCGCCCGTCCGTGCCGGCGTGGCAGATCGTGAAGCGCTGTTTCGACGTGTTCGGCGGTGCCTTGCTGATCGTCGTGCTGTCGCCGCTGCTGATCACGCTTGCGGTCGTCATATGGTGTGACGGCGGGCCGGTGTTCTACGGACACCTTCGCGTCGGGCAGCATGGCCGCAAATTTCGATGCATGAAGTTCCGCTCGATGGTCGTGAACGCGGACCAGATGCTCAAGCAGCTTCTGGACACGGATCCTCAGGCTCGCGCCGAGTGGGAGAGTGGATTCAAGCTCAAGAACGATGTCCGCGTGACCCGTATCGGCCGCTTTCTGCGCCGCACGAGCCTGGACGAGCTGCCGCAGCTCTGGAACGTGATGCGCGGAGAGATGAGTCTGGTGGGGCCGCGGCCGATCGTCGATGAAGAGCTCGTGCGTTACGGCGCCGACGTCAAGTACTACCTGCAGGTCAGGCCCGGCATGACGGGGCTTTGGCAGGTCAGCGGCCGCAGCAATACCGACTATGCGACGCGCGTGTCGCTGGATGTGGCCTATGTGAGGAACTGGTCGCTCCTTCGGGATGTGGTGATCCTGTTCAGGACGATCAAGGTGGTCGTCAAGGGCCATGGCGCGTACTGATCACCCGGGCGCGATCCTGTCGCCGGGATCGATTACCTCACGCACATACTGAAGAGATGTCGACATGGCTCATGTGACGCAAAGCGATACGACCGTCAGCGATTCGAGGCGCTTCGGCCGGGTGGCGATCGTGCACGACTGGCTGACGACGTATGCCGGATCGGAACGCGTGCTGGAGCAGATCATCCGGATCTGGCCTGACGCGGACTTGTTCAGCATCGTCGACTTCTTCCCCGAAGAGCATCGCGCCGCGCTGGGCGGCAAGCATGCGAAGACCTCGTTCATCCAGCATCTGCCTCGTGCGAGAACGGCTTTTCGCACGTACTTGCCGCTCATGCCCCTGGCCGTCGAACAGTTCGACCTCTCCGCATACGACCTCGTGATTTCGTCGAGCCATGCGGTCGCGAAGGGGGTCATTACCGGGCCCGACCAGGTCCATGTCAGCTATGTGCATTCGCCTATCCGCTACGCGTGGGATCTTCAGCACCAGTACCTGATCCAGGCGGGCGTGACGAAGGGACCGAAGAGCTGGCTCGCACGCAGCGTGCTGCATTACATGCGGATCTGGGATCATCGCACGGCGCATGGTGTCGATGCGTTCATCGCGAACTCGGACTTTATCGGCCGCCGGATTCGCAAGATCTATGGAGTCGGCTCGACCGTCGTCTATCCGCCGGTAGACGTCGAGCGTTTCGACATCGGCACACATCGTGAGGATTTCTATCTGATCGCCTCGCGGATGGTGCCTTACAAGCGTATCCCGCTGATCGTCGAGGCGTTCGCGAGCCTCCCCAATCGACGTCTGATCGTCGTCGGCGACGGGCCCGACTTCAAGCGGGCGAAGGCGCTGGCGGGGCCGAACGTCACCTTGCTCGGGTATCAGCCGACACACGTGTTGATCGACCTGATGCGGCGGACGCGCGCGTTCGTGTTCGCCGCGGAAGAGGATTTCGGCATCACGATCGTGGAGGCGCAGGCCTGCGGCGCGCCGGTCATCGCGTACGGCCGGGGCGGGGCGCTCGAAACGGTCATCGAGTCGCACGATCCGAACTACGGCACGGGCCTGTTTTTCATGCAGCAGAGCGTACCGGCGATCGTCGATGCGATCACGCGCTTCGAAGCGCATGAGCCGATGCGTCCGGAGGTGTGTCGAGGCAATGCGGTTCGCTTTACCGCGGAGCGCTTCAGAACCGAGTTTCTGCGGGTGGTCGACAACGCCATATGCGAGGCGCGCGGGCGATCCGTCGCGGTAGGGAGTTGAGGGCGTGCTGGAGGGCCGCAGGGCACGAACCGCGCGTTCGCGGCGCGACTTTCGCCGGGTACCGGCCGCGCGCGCGATGTTCGCCACACGGTGCATTCGAGGGGGCGTGAATTGATTGCACAGATTGCAGCGTGGCGGAGCCGCCTGTCTCGGGTTCACCCCGACCATCTGCGGATCGCGCGGGGCGCGATCTGGGTTTCGACGTTTGTCTTGCTCGGCAAAGCCGCGGCCGCGCTGCGGGAAATGGCGATCGCCTATCACTACGGCATCAGCCCGGTCGTCGATGCCTACCAGCTCACGTTCAGTCTGATTACATTTCTGCCAGCGGCATTCGTCGTCGGGCTTCAGATCGTGCTGGTGCCCACGCTGGTCGGATTACGCACGCAGCCCGTGGGCGAGCAGGCTCGCTTTCTGGGCGAATTGCAGATGGTGGCGCTGGTGTTCGGTAGCGTCTGCGCAACGGTGTTGCTTGTTGCGTGGCCCTGGCTGCTCGGATTGTTCGAGCGCAACCTGTCCGGCGAGACGCGCGAGATGTCTCGCGCGATGATGATGACGATGAGCCCGATCGGCATCCTGATGATGACGATCTGCGTGTTCGCGGCGCGCCTGCAGGCGCGCGAGCGGCACATCAACACCTTGCTGGAGGCCCTGCCTGCCGTCGTGGTGCTGCTCTTCCTGGTCGTCTCGCAGAAAGGGAGTTCGCCCGCGCCGCTGATGTGGGGCTCGACGATCGGTTTCCTGCTGCAAGCGGCGTGGCTCGGCACGCTGGCGCGCGCGACCGACGGTGTGCAAACCCGATTCTTTTTTTCGCTGCGTTCGCCGCAATGGTCGCGCAACTATCGCACGGTCGGCATGTTCATGCTGTGCCAGCTCGTCTTGAGCCTTGCGGTGCCCCTTGATCAGTATTTCGTCGCGGGCCTGGGCGATGGCGCGATCGCGACGCTCTCCTATTCGAGCCGGTTGATCGCGCTGCTCGAGGGCGTCGGCGCGATGGCCATCGGCCGCGCGACATTGCCGGTGTTCTCGGATATCCAGAGCAGCGGCGAGCCGGCGAGGGCACGCGAGATGGCGCTCAAGTGGTCGTTCCTGATGCTGGGCGTTGGCGTGCTGGTGACGGCGATCGTCTGGCCGCTCGCGCCGTCCGTCATCAAGCTGATTTTTCAACACGGCGCGTTCACGGATGCGGACACGGCCACCGTCGCCCGTCTGGTGCGCTGGACTCTCGTGAAGTTGCCGTTTTATTTCGCACAACTGGTGCTGCTGCAGCTTTTCGCGAGCGAAGGGCGCCTGAAGGCGTTGGCCGGCATGGCCATCGTGTGCTTCATCGTCAAGGCGCTCGCCAATGTCGTGTTGGTCCAATGGCTCGGCATCGTCGGTATCGTGCTCGCATCGGCGGCATCCGCCGCGAGTGCGTTCGCGTACCATCTATCGCTCATGGGTTGGGATCGGCACGTTCGAACGCTGACCAGGAGCGGGAAACGAAAGTCATGATCGTCGCCCATTCTCTGCTCGGCCGCGGCGTGGAGCGGGTGGCGGCGACATGATGAACCGGGCATGTCGCGAATCGAACGTCCAATGTGTCGTTACGCACGGTCTGCGAAATCGACGCGACTTAGAGTGAATGCGTGAAAGGGCGGGCGCGATCGTCCGGAAGGCATCGCGCGTCTGAATGCGCTTCAGTCGCGGGAGACGGCGGCGCGTTCCTCGACAGCGGAGCGATACCATGTCTTCACTGCAAGTAGAGAGGTGCGACATCGACGAAGGCCGGCAGCCGGCGTCCCGTCCGGTCGTCGATCAGTCGACGGCGCCGGCGCGTACGCGGATTCTGCCGGTCATCCTGGCCGGCGGTTCGGGCACACGCCTATGGCCGGTTTCGCGCGAGCATTATCCCAAGCAACTGATCGACGTCGTCGGATCGGATTCGTTGCTGCAAGCCACCGCAAGGCGAATGACCGACCTCCCGGCCGGCTGGCAGGTGTCGGACTCACCTGTCGTCGTGTGCGGCGCCGATCTTCAATTCCTGATTGCCGAGCAACTGCGCGTGGGCGGGATCGACGCGCGGTTCATCGTCGAGCCCGTGCGGCGGGATACCGCGCCCGCGTTGACACTGGCGGCCGCGCTCGCATGCGCCGCCGGCGACGACGCGATCCTGGTCGTCATGCCGTCCGACCAGTTGATCAAGGACACGCCGGCGCTCAAGCGAGCAGTTGCCCTGGCCGCGCGCCATGCGGAGGGGGGAGCGATCGCGACGCTCGGTGTGCCGCCGACCCGCGCCGCGACTGCTTTCGGGTACATCTGCGTCGGTGCCGCGATTGGCGACGGCGCGCACCGGATCGAACGGTTCGTCGAGAAGCCATCGGCGGACCGCGCCGCCGAGTACCTCGCAACGGGCGGCTACTGGTGGAACAGCGGCATCTTCGTGTTGCGCGCGTCGGTCTGGCTCGCGACGTTGCAACGCCTGCAGCCGGACATGCACGAGACGTGTCTTGCTGCGTTCGTCGCAGGCGCGGCCAGCGCCAGCGTCTTCAATCCCGAGCCGGGCGCGTTCGCCCGCGTCGACGCGAACTCGATCGATTATGCGGTCATGGAGCGCCTCGGCATGCCCGAATCGCCGTGCGACGGGGTTGTCGTACCACTGGAAGCCGGCTGGTCGGACCTCGGTTCGTGGGATGGCGTCTGGGACGCGCTCGACAAGGACGATTGCGGCAATGTGGCGCGCGGACGCGTCGTGTTCGAAGGCGCGGCTTCCACGTACGCTCATTCGAACGGACGCCTCGTGGCATGCGTGGGTACCGCCAATATCGTCGTGGTGGAAACGGCCGATGCGGTGCTCGTTGCCGACCGGGCGCACGTGCAGGACGTGAAGCGGCTTGTGGCGCGCATCAAGGCGGAGCGGGCGCCCGAGGCCGATTCGCATCGCAAGGTGCATCGCCCATGGGGCTTCTATGATTCGATCGATCGCGGCGAGCGTTTTCAGGTGAAGCATATTGTCGTATTGCCCGGTGGGCGGCTGTCGTTGCAGATGCATCACCACCGTGCGGAGCATTGGGTCGTCGTGCGTGGCACCGCGCTCGTCACGCGCGGTGACGAGCAGGTGCTGCTCACCGAAAACGAGTCGACCTTCATCCCGGTCGGCGTGCGTCACCGGCTCGAGAATCCGGGTAAAGTCCCGCTCGAGATCATCGAGGTTCAATCGGGCACGTATCTGGGTGAAGACGACATCGTTCGTTTCGACGACAGCTATGGGCGCTGCGACTCGCACGCGTGATGCCGAATGAAGCGCTTGCGACATCCGCCGCATCGGCGGCGCGCGCCTTGGCCTGGTGCCACGCCTGCCGGGCCGTCGGTTTGTCGCGGCACGGTAATGCCGCGCCGACGCGCGTGCGCGGCCCGGCGCATCGCTGCCGCATTTCGCGTGCGGGTTAGAGAGAGGGGCTATGCAACGGGGTGAGTCTGCAAATCGCTTCGCCCTCCGGCCGCTCAAGCGTACCTGCCTCGGGCAGGGCCGGGCGGTGCCGATGCGGCAACAAGCGGTCGAACTCCCGCTTGACGAGGCCATAGCATTCGCAGGCGCTCGCTTCGAGACCGTGGCGGTCCAGCACCCGAATATGGCCGCGGCTATGGAGGATGAGGCCTTCGCGATGCAGCTTCCCGGCCGCTTCGGTGACGCCCTCGCGCCGCACGCCCAGCATTTCCGAGATCAGTTGCTGGGTGACCGCCAGTTCGTACGAATCGACTCGGTCGACCTCGATCAGCAGCCACCGGCAAAGTTGCTTGTTCAATGAATGGTGCCGGTTGCACGCGGCCATCTGCGCGATCTGGGTAAGCAGTGCGTGCATATAGAGCAGCATCAGGCGCTGCATGCGTTCGGATCGCGCGAAATGGAGCTTGAGCGCCTGCGCGCTCATCCGATACGCGAAGCCGGCGTACTGCACCTGGACGCGGTTCGGCATCGCTTCTCCGCCGGTCAGGACGGGCACGCCGGTCATGCCCTCGCGGCCGACTGCGGCAACCTCGACGGAGCCGCCGTTTTCCATCATGTAGAGTAGGGAGATGACCGCCGTGGTCGGGAAGTACACGTGATGGATCCGCTGCCCCGAGTCATATAGCAACTGTTCCGCGCGCAAACGAACGAGTTCGAGGTGCGGTGCGAGCGCCTGCCATTCATCGTATGGCAGTGCGCTGAGGAGGTGGTTGCCGTGAAGATCCGATTGCAGGGCCAACATGTCAAGTTCTCCAGCCGTAGCCGCATGTGACGCAGCTTGTTGCATCCACATCCGGTTTGCACGGCTAGCCCTGATCTGCCGGATGACCAGCGAGCAGGGGCAATACCGGCGTGTCGATTCAAGGCTATGCGCTCAGATGCAGATGCTGAATTTATTGAGCAACTGACAACATTTAAAGCTAGAAACATGCCAACCGAGCGGAAAGTGAGCGCTGATATGGTGCAACGAGTCGTCAGTGCGAGCGCTTGCGGAAAATGCGTACATCGACGATTGAGATACGTTTCAATTTCGAACGCCGCTTTCCGGCGAGCGGCGCGGCGGTCTTCCCAATGGTTCAACCGAGGTGCTTGATTGGATTGGGTTTTCATGTAGGCGAAGCCGGGGGCACGTCCGCTGCGCAACGCACGTCAGGCGGTTGCATGTGCAGCGAATCGACGTCCGGCCGAGATCGAATTGTTTCAGAAGTGTTCACGGTGCTTTCCGTATGGCGGACCGCAAGAGATCGCTGAACGTCAGCCTCTCTCGCGGGTTTTTGTTTTCATGGCGTTCCGTTGGTGCGTTCGTGGCCACCTTGCTAGGCGATACCCCCAATGCCTTTCACCGATGCCTCAACGCACACTGGTTCTCGTCGCTCGAGGAGCGCTAGCGGCCCCGTCCAGTACCAGATTCGATTCGCGTGAGGTTCGTTCAACCGTCCAGCATCCGGGTTCAGCTCAGGTGGGGAGGCCAAATGGGACAGTGCCGTCGCATCTATTCACGTTTCGTCGTCACTAGCTCGATCGCCGGTCTGGCGATTCTGGCAGGCGTTGGCCACGCGCACGCCGAGGACAGTCCAGCGAGCTCACCGACCGCGTTCAAGCCATCGGAAAGAACGATCAACGCTTATGCGGTGTATGGCGACGGACGCGCGACCGAGGGCGGCGACATGCATTGGCGTGCCTACGAAGTCGGCTTCGGCGACGTCTTGAACGACTACTTCTCGATCTACCTCGCCTATTTGAACGAGGGGCATCCGGTGGATCACCACCGTGACGGCTTCGCCGCGCTGGGTTCGTTTCGTTGGCCGCTCGGCAATCGCGTGTCGGTCGAATTGTCGGCGGGGCCGTATTTCAGCATCGACACGACCCATGTCGACAACCAGGCGCGCAATGAAAAGCGCTGGGGCGTGCGCGCGTCAGCAGCCGTGCGGTATTACGTCGTTCCCGACCGCTTCTTCCTCAAGCTGCAGTACAACCACGTCCAGATGATTGGCGGATTCAATTCCGACGCGGTGCTGTTCGGCATCGGTTCGGATTTTGGCGGTGATCCGGGCCCGGCGTTTTCAGATGGCAAGACGCAGGTTAGCGTTTGGGCCGGGACGTCGCAGACGAACCGTCCGCAAGTGCCGATCGAAAAGGGCTATATGGTCGAAGTCAAGCGGCCGCTTGGCAATGCGTGGGCCTATTCGGCGAGCTTCGTCTACGAAGGCAACAATGGCGTCGCCGGCCGACGAGGTGTGGCAGCACAACTCTGGTACGTCGCGCCGATCAAGAGCAAATGGACGCTTTCGGCAGGTGCCGGTCCGTATCTCTCGCACGATCGGGACGAAGTCTCAAGCAAAACCAGAGTCAATGCGTTGCTCAGCGCGCAAGTGAGTTATCAGGTCACGAATGATTGGGCGGCGAGCTTGCGCTTCAATCGTGTCGCAACCGGCAACGACAAGGACCAGGACATGTTCATGGTCGGCTTGGCACGCAATTTCTAGGGCTTCATTCTCACGAGCATTCTCGCGGCGCAACTTGAAATTCATGAGCGGTGCGGCACAAGCGTGGCACCTCGAGTGATGTCGCCGGATTCCAGCGTGCCGGCGGGACCGGCAACACGCGCGGAGGGCAGGCACGAAAATCGCTGCGACATGCAAACAAACGTTGCACTGACAACCGGTCGGGGTTCCGGTTGCCTGCGTCGGTAAAAATCTCCCACCCATCACGGAATCGCATGCAGCGTTGAAAGGGAGCGGCTACGAAGCACAGGGTCGTGCAATACGGTTTCGAGGCGCTCCAGTTGGCGATTTCGCGATCTATTGTTAAGGGGCAACGCCATGCACGTATTCACTAATTTGAGCCCATTGGTCTCGCTCATTGCTGGGATTCTGATTCTGGTGGTGCCGCGCCTGCTGAATTACATCGTTGCGATCTACCTGATCATCATAGGATTGCTCGGACTTTTCGCAGGACATATACACTGACGAGCCCTGTTCCGCCTCCGTCCCGGTTCAACGGCCACCGATCGCTTCAATGCGATTCAATGAAGATTTGAAAAAACCGCGAGAACATGAATGAAGCGCTCGCGGTTTTTTTATTTTGCGTGGCGCATGCATTGGCGCTGCAACGTCGCTCGCGACTGCGCCTTTACTGCAACGAAACCGACCCCATGTGATACTTGCCGCGCACATCGCACCGCACACCGTTGCCGCCCTCGGCAGACGCGCGCCGGTCGATGGACTTCAACGCAGTTTGCCTGCCTCGACACCACCCGCCATGACCGACTCGAGCCATCACTATTACGAACCGTCGCAAGGCCACGGCCTCCCGCATGATCCGCTGAACGCCATCGTGGGCCCGCGCCCGATCGGCTGGATCTCTTCCCGCGGCAGCGACGGCACGATCAACCTCGCGCCGTACAGCTTCTTCAACGCATTCAACTATCGTCCGCCGATCATCGGCTTTTCGAGCACGGCCGCGAAGGACAGCCTGCGCAACGTGCAGGAGACCGGCGAGTTCGTCTGGAACCTCGCGACGCGCGATCTCGCCGACAGGATGAACCAGACCTGTGCGGCCGTGCCGTACGGCGTCGATGAATTCGAACTCGGCGGCCTGACCGCGATCCCGTCGCGCCTCGTCAATGTGCCGCGCGTCGCGGAAAGCGGCGTCAACTTCGAATGCAAGGTGACCGACGTGATCCCGCTGCGCGATCACCATGGCGTCGACACGCCGGCCACGCTGGTGCTGGGTGAGGTCGTCGCCGTGCATATTCGCCACGCCCTGCTGAAGGACGGCATCTTCGACACGTTCGGCGCGGGCATCATTCTTCGCGCGGGCGGCCCGTCGGCCTACGTGCACGTCAAGCCCGACAGCCGCTTCGACATCGCGCGCCCCGACGCGTAACGCATCGCGCCGGCACGACCCGGCAAGCGGGCGCGCCAGCGCCCGGACCCACCGAGACCCCGCCGAGATCCTGGATTTCGCGGGGTCTCGTACTTCGTATCGTCCGACATGACCGACACGCAGCGACCGGTGCGGCCTCGATTCGCAAGCTCCCCGGCCGTTGACGCATCGCAGCACACGCGGCTTTCATTCACCGCGCCGGCGGCCCCGATCGCCCGCCGGCGCCCGCCATGGCAAATCTGCTCACCGCAATCGAGCGGCTTGGTCATCGACGTCCCGCGCCGGGAGGCATAGATTTCCAAGGTTGGCGTGCTTATCCGTGCGCCAGCCCGCGCGTGAGCCGGCAACCGGCCGCGCGTTTCCAACAGCGTGAGACACAATCGAGCGTGGAGACGACACGATGAGCCTGTCAGAGCCATTGCGTCTGCATGTGCCGGAGCCCACCGGGCGTCCGGGCTGCAAGACGGATTTTTCCTATCTGCATCTATCGCCGGCCGGCGCGGTTCGCCGCCCGCCGATCGACGTAGCCCCCGCGGACACCGCCCATCTCGCCCGCAGCCTCGTGCGTGTGCTCGACGACCACGGCGCAGCCCTCGGCCCGTGGGCGCCGGACCTCGACGATGCGCGCCTGATCGCCGGGATGCGCGCGATGCTGAAGACCCGCATCTTCGACGCGCGCATGATGATCGCGCAGCGTCAGAAGAAAATCTCCTTCTACATGTTGAGCCTCGGCGAAGAGGCGATCGGCACCGCGCACGCGATGGCGCTGCGTCACGGCGACATGTGCTTCCCGACCTACCGCCAGCAAAGCATCCTGATCGCGCGGAACGTGCCGCTCGAACGGATGATCTGCCAGCTGATGTCGAACGAAGGCGACCCGCTGAAGGGGCGCCAGCTCCCGGTGATGTACTCGGACCGCGAAGCCGGCTTCTTCTCGATCTCCGGCAATCTCGCGACGCAGTTCATCCAGGCGGTCGGCTGGGCGATGGCGTCGGCGATCAAGGGCGACACGAAGATTGCGTCCGCCTGGATCGGCGACGGCGCGACCGCGGAAGCCGACTTCCACACCGCGCTGACGTTCGCGCACGTGTATCGCGCGCCGGTCGTGCTGAACGTCGTCAACAACCAGTGGGCGATCTCGACGTTCCAGGCGATCGCGGGCGGCGAGGGGACCACCTTCGCCGGGCGCGGCGTCGGCTGCGGCATCGCTTCGCTGCGCGTCGACGGCAACGACTTCCTCGCGATCTACGCGGCCTCGACCTGGGCCGCCGAACGCGCGCGCCGCAATCTCGGCCCGACGCTGATCGAATGGGTCACCTACCGCGCGGGCGCGCATTCGACGTCGGACGATCCGACGAAATACCGGCCGAGCGACGACTGGGCCCATTTCCCGCTCGGCGATCCGATCGCCCGCTTCAAGCAGCACCTGATCGCGAAAGGCATCTGGTCGGACAGCGCGCACGATGCGCTCACGGCCGAGCTGGAAGCCGAAGTGATCGCCGCGCAGAAGGAAGCGGAGAAGTTCGGGACGCTGGCCGACGACCGGATTCCGTCGCCGGCCTCGATGTTCGACGATGTGTACAAGGAGCTGCCCGCGCACCTGCGCCGTCAGCGCCAGGAACTGGGAGCGTGATCATGGCGCAACATGAAACGACGACGGCATCGGAGCAGCCGATGACGATGATCCAGGCGCTGCGCTCGGCGATGGACGTGATGCTCGAGCGTGACGACGACGTGGTCGTGTTCGGGCAGGACGTCGGCTACTTCGGCGGCGTGTTCCGCTGCACCGAAGGGCTGCAGGCCAAGTACGGCAAGTCGCGCGTGTTCGATGCGCCGATCTCGGAAGGCGGGATCGTCGGCGCGGCGGTCGGGATGGGCGCGTATGGATTGCGGCCGGTCTGCGAGATCCAGTTCGCGGACTACTTCTACCCGGCGTCCGACCAGATCGTGTCGGAAGGCGCACGGCTGCGCTATCGCTCCGCGGGCCAGTTCACCGCGCCGATGACGATCCGGATGCCGTGCGGCGGCGGCATCTACGGCGGCCAGACGCACAGCCAGAGCCCGGAAGCGATGTTCACGCAGGTCTGCGGACTGCGCACGGTGATGCCGTCGAATCCGTACGACGCGAAAGGGCTGCTGATCGCGTCGATCGAGAACGACGATCCGGTGATCTTCCTCGAGCCGAAACGCCTGTACAACGGGCCGTTCGACGGCCATCACGAGCGTCCGGTCACGTCGTGGCTCAAGCATCCGGGCAGCGCGGTGCCGGACGGCTATTACACGGTGCCGCTCGATACGGCGGCCGTCGTGCGGCCCGGCAACGACTTGACGGTGCTGACGTACGGCACGACCGTCCACGTGTCGCTCGCCGCGGCCGAGGAGACCGGCATCGATGCGGAAGTGATCGATCTGCGCACGCTGTGGCCGGTCGACCTCGACACGATCGTCGCGTCGGTGCGCAAGACCGGCCGCTGCGTGGTGGTGCACGAAGCGACGCGCACCTGCGGCTACGGCGCGGAACTGGTATCGCTCGTCCAGGAGCACTGCTTCTATCATCTGGAAGCACCGGTCGAGCGGACGACGGGCTGGGACACGCCGTATCCGCACGCGCAGGAATGGGCATATTTCCCCGGCCCGGCCCGGGTTGGCGAAGCATTGCGACGCGTGATGGAGGCCTGAGATGGGGATTCATGTGATCAAGATGCCGGATATCGGCGAAGGGATCGCCGAGGTCGAGCTGGTGGCCTGGCACGTGGAAGTCGGGCAGACGATCAAGGAAGACCAGCCGCTCGCCGACGTGATGACCGACAAGGCGGCGGTGGAGATTCCGTCGCCGGTGGCGGGCAAGGTGCTGGCGCTCGGCGGCCGGATCGGCGAGATGATGGCGGTCGGCAGCGAGCTGATTCGTGTCGAAGTCGAAGGCGACGGCAACCTGAAGCCGGGCGCGAAGGCACACGATGCCGGTGCGGATGCGACGTCGCGTCCGGCGGCGGTCGACGCGCCTGCCAGGTCATCGAAAGTCACCGGAGCAGCCGGAGCAGCCGAAGCGCACGACGCGTCGAAGGCAGTGCGCCACACCGCTGATCGTGCGCCGGCCGAGCCGCGTCGCGCGGAACACGCGGCGCCGCCGCGCGCGGCACGCGCGCCGGGCGAACGGCCGCTTGCGTCGCCGGCGGTGCGCCAGCGCGCCTGGGACATGGGCATCGAGTTGCGCTACGTGCGCGGCACCGGCGAGGCCGGCCGGATCCTGCATGCGGACCTCGATGCCTACGCACGCACGGGCGGGACGGCGGCGCGTGGCTCGCAAGCGCGCGGCTACGACGAGCGCAACGATGAAACCGAGGTGCCGGTGATCGGCCTGCGGCGGGCGATCGCGCGCAAGATGCAGGAAGCGAAGCGCCGCATTCCGCACTTCAGCTATGTCGAGGAGATCGACGTCACCGAGCTCGAATCGCTGCGCGCCGAGCTGAACCAACGCCACGGCGACGCGCGTGGCCGGCTCACGCCGCTGCCGCTGCTGATCCGCGCGATGGTGATTGCGCTGCGCGACTTCCCGCAGATCAACGCGCGCTACGACGACGAAGCCGGCGTCGTCACGCGTTACGGTGCGGTGCACATGGGCGTCGCGACGCAGACGGAGAGCGGCCTCACGGTGCCGGTGCTGCGTCATGCGGAAGCGCGCGACGTGTGGTCGATCTCGGCGGAAATCGCGCGGCTCGCCGACGCGGTGCGCGCGAACCGCGCGCAGCGCGACGAGCTGACCGGCTCGACGATCACGATCTCGAGCCTCGGCGCGCTCGGCGGCATCGTGTCGACGCCGGTCATCAACCATCCCGAGGTCGGCATCGTCGGCGTGAACCGGATCGTCGAGCGGCCGATGATCCGCGACGGCGCGATCGTCGCGCGCAAGATGATGAACCTGTCGTCGTCGTTCGACCATCGCGTCGTCGACGGCGCGGACGCGGCCGAATTCATTCAGGCCGTGCGCGGGTTGCTCGAGCGCCCGGCGCTGCTGTTCGTGGAGTGAGTGCGATGCCGAACGAACACACCACGCTGCTCGTGATCGGCGGCGGTCCGGGCGGTTACGTCGCCGCGATTCGCGCGGGGCAGCTCGGCATTCCGACGGTGCTGGTCGAGCGCGAACGGCTCGGCGGCACGTGCCTGAACATCGGCTGCATTCCGTCGAAGGCGCTGATCCATGTCGCCGACGCGTTCGAGCAGGCGTGCGCGCAGGCCGGTGAAGGCATGCTCGGGATTCGCGTGCGCACGCCGGAGATCGACATCGCGAAAAGCGTCGCGTGGAAGGACGGGATCATCGAGCGACTCACGCGCGGCGTCGGCGCGCTGCTGAAGAAGCACGGCGTGCGCGTGCTGCAGGGCGACGCGCGCGTCGTCGACGGCAAGACGGTCGATATCGTCGCCGGTGACCACACGACGCGCATCGCATGCGAACATCTGTTGCTCGCGACCGGTTCGGAACCGGTCGCGCTGCCGTCGATGCCGTTCGGCGGGCACGTCGTATCGTTGACCGACGCACTGTCGCCCACGTCGTTGCCGACGCGGCTGGTCGTGGTCGGCGCCGGATACATCGGGCTCGAACTCGGGACCGTCTATCGCAAGCTCGGCGTCGAGGTCAGCATCGTCGAAGCAGCGGAGCGCGTGCTGCCCGCGTACGACGCGGAACTCGCGAAGCCGGTCGCCGATTCGCTCGCGCGGCTCGGCGTCGGCTTGTGGCTGGGCCACACGGTGCTCGGTCTCGCGAGCGACGGCGCGGTGCGCGTGCAGGCGCCCGACGGCGCGCAGAAGACGCTGCCGGCCGATCGCGTGCTGGTCGCGGTTGGCCGCCGGCCGCGCGTGGACGGCTTCGGGCTCGAAGCGTTGCCGCTCGATCGCAACGGCCGCGCGCTGCGCATCGACGACGAATGCCGGACCTCGATGCGCAACGTGTGGGCGATCGGCGACGTCACAGGCGAGCCGATGCTCGCGCATCGCGCGATGGCGCAGGGCGAGATGGTGGCCGAGCTGATCGCGGGACGGCGCCGCAAGTTCACGCCCGCATCGATCCCGGCCGTGTGCTTTACCGATCCCGAGGTCGTCACGTCCGGCTGGTCGCCCGACGACGCGAAGGCGGCCGGCGTCGACTGCATCAGCGCGTCGTTCCCGTTCGCGGCGAACGGGCGCGCGATGACGCTGCAGGCGACCGACGGTTTCGTGCGCGTCGTCGCGCGGCGCGACACGCATCTGATCGTCGGCTGGCAGGCGGTCGGGCGCGGCGTGTCGGAACTGGCCGCGGCGTTCTCGCAGTCGCTCGAGATGGGCGCGCGGCTCGAGGACATCGGCGGCACGATCCACGGGCATCCGACGCTCGGCGAAGCGGTGCAGGAGGCGGCATTGCGCGCGCTGGGGCATGCGTTGCACGTGTGAACGCGCGTTGCCATCTGTCGGCATCCGTCGCCGGACGAAGCCACGCTGCGGCGCCGATCCGGACGGCCGGTGCGATCGCGTTCGAGCATGCGCACCTCGCGTGTCGCTGTTGACCCTCTTGCGCGAACCGTTCATCGTGTCGGTATCCCGTCCGATTCATCGGCTTCGAACGGGCGGCTCCGGCGCGATGCGGCATGGCGATGTGCAGCGTCGCACGGCTGCCGCTCACGGCCGGCCTGCACCGGCTTGCACCGGCCATACACGGAACAACCGCACTTGACGTCCTCACCCGCCTAAAGGCAGGTGATTCCCACACCTGGCGATGCACGTCCGCATCGGAGAATGTTCACAGCAGCGTTGGTATCTCGATCATGCTCGACACCACAGTCACTGCAGGCCCACTCTCTTACTCGCAGTCCCGCGATACCTTTCGGCCGCGTCGTGCTGTCTTTCGATCCGCACGACGAACAGGACTGGGTGGAACCGCTTTCGTCGACTTCCTCGAACGTTGCCCCGTGCGCCATCGCCTTGTAACGGAGCTTTTCTCGGAAGGACGACCAGGACGCGTCGTAGACGCTCTTCGCCATCCGGGTTCTGGCGAGCTTCGCGGCCGACACGTTGCCGACCGCGATGTAATCGAAACGCCGCACCAGATCGAGCGCGAGCTTATGCTGGAAATCGGCACGGGCATTCGCCACCTTGGCGTGCAGCTTCACGATATGCCGCTTGTGCTTTCGCGCCCGTTGCGCTTTCGCCAGCTTTTCCGCCGCTCGTCGACCGAACTGGTCATTGGGCAGCTTCTCGCCGGTCGAAAGTGTGGCGAAGTCTTTCAGGCCGAGATCGATGCCGACGCCGGAACGGATCGGGCGGGCCTGCACATCGGGCATCTCGATTGCGATGTTGAGAAACCAGTTGCCGCGTGCATCCTGCGCAAAGTTGGTCCCGTCCTTGATCTTGCCTTCGGGAAGCGGTCGGCTGTTGAACACGCGAAACGTGTTGCCGGCGAAACGGAACGCGTCACCTTCGCGCTTCAGGTCACGCCCCTTCAGCGGCACCCAGCCCAGCGATTTCCTGCCGCGATAGCGCAGGTAGGGCCGACGGTGTTGACTGCGCGACTTCGCATATTGCTCGCACGTCGCGTTGATCGTGCCGGAGTGGATGCCGAGCGCCTTGCTGCTCCCCGTCGTCAGCACGTTCAGATCGAATCCCGTCGGCCACTTCTTGCTCCACTTGAGCGCGTGCTTCTGCGTGTCATTGCAGAAGTTCCAGACGTAGTTCACCGCACGGCTCTGCTTGTTGAGCAGTCCGTTGAGCGACTTCACCCGGTAGCGGTAGACAAGAATCATGCAGGTGATCCTAACCCGTGGAAGAAGCTGCCTGTCAACAGCACGCCTTTCCTTCCCGCCATCCGCCCCGAAGGAAGTCCCCTTGGGGGAAATGGCGGGGTTTCTCGGAGCAAATTCTGATGAAACTGCTGCTCGTCGGCGCGACCGGACTCGTCGGGCGCCACGTCCTTGACATCGCGCTGGCCGACGCGCGGGTCGACCAGGTCGTCGTGCTCGCGCGCCGGCCGTTGTCCCCGCATCCGAAGATGCGCGCCGTGACGGTCGACTTCGATCACCTGCCCGAGGTGGCCGACTGGTGGCAGGCCGGTGCGGTGATCTGCACGCTCGGCACCACGATGCGGGTCGCGGGCTCGCAGGCCGCATTCCGCCGCGTCGATCACGACTATCCGCTCGCGGTCGCGCGCCTCGCGCACCGGTCCGGCACGCCGACCTATGTGCTGAATTCCGCGCTCGGCGCGGACCCGGCGTCGCGCATCTTCTACAACCGCGTGAAGGGCGAAGTCGAGCGCGCGCTCGCGGACATCGGGTTTGCGTCGCTCACCTACGTGCGGCCGGGCCTGATCGGCGGCAGCCGCGACGAGTTCCGGTTCGGCGAACGGATGATGGTGCTGGCGCTCGGTGCGGCCGGGCCGCTGTTGCCGCCGAAGTGGCGTATGAATCCCGCGCCGCGCATCGCCCGCGCGCTGCTCGATGCCGCGCTCGATGCGCGCCCGGGCGTGCATGTCATCGGATCGGAACGGCTCGCCTGAACCGGAACGGGCGACGTGCTGCCGACACACGTGGGCGGCGCGGATGAGCGAAAGCGGAACGCGCCCAGTGCTTCATCGCCGCTGTTGCGCGGCGTCTCGAGCTGGAATTCGACCGTATGGCTCAGCTTGTTCGCGAGCAGCGTGCGCATCTTGCTGATGGCAAGTGGAAGCAATGAACGGTCGACGATCCGATCCACTGGCGCGCGTAAGACTGTTTCGTCATACCAGCCGATTGCGCAAACACGGCGGGCACGCTGTCCTACGATGAAGACATCGCGTCCATCGTCTGCCGAACCGTGTGCACCCACTACCGCGCTCCCGATGAAGACCCGGGCATCAGCGAGCTGAAGCTCGGCATCGGCGACCTGTTTCGCCGCGATCCGTGGCAACCCGACGTGTATCCCGATTACGCGGCGCCCATCGCGCGCGCCGACGGCGACGGCCTCGCGGTCGTCAGCGCGGTGTTCGGCTTCTGGCCGAAGTTCATGCAGCCCGCGCGTCTCGACGAGAACGGCCGCAAGCGAAAGAAGCTCGATACGGTGAACGCGCGCGCGGAAACGGTCGGCTCGTCGCGGCTCTACGGCACCGCCTGGCGCAACGGCCAGCGTTGCCTGATTCCGGTGCGCTGGATCTTCGAGCCGTGCTACGAGACGGGCCGCAACGTGTGGCACCGGATCGGCGTCGACGGCTGGCAACCGTGCTGCGTCGCCGGCATCTGGCGCAGCTTCGTCACCGCCGACGGCCGCGAGCGGATCGGCATGACGATGCTCACGGTCAATGCCGACGATCACCCCGTGTTCGCGCGCATGCATCGACCGGGCGACGAGAAGCGGGGCGTCGTGATCCTGCGCCGCGCCGACTACGACGAATGGCTGCACGCACGCGACGTCGAGGCCGTGCGGCGCTTGCTGACGCTCCTTCCTGCCGACGACTTGGTCGCCGCGCCCGAGCAGGCGCCGCCGGCCGGCACGTGAGCTTTCATTTTTCATACGCCCGACCGGTGACTCCGCAGGTCGAACGTGTGCCGTATTCCCACACGATTTCATAAATCGTGGGACACCCGGGTAATCACCGATACCTCCAAAGTTGTATATACAAGATCATCCGCTGGCAATGTCGGCACACGTCGTGCCGGTTGCGCGCCCGCGTGCAGACCGTGCGTGCGTGGCGCATGCCGGCGATCCACGGCGCACCGCATCCCACGAGCCGAAAGGGCATCCCGTCAAAACCATTTGTGATCCTCAGTATCTTGGAGATTTTCCCGTGTCAACGAATCCCAGTGGAAAAGCCGGCGGTTTGATCGAGGTACGCTCGATCGATTTCATTCCCGACGCCGAACGCCACGGCGGCCTGCTGAGCCAGTTCACGCTGTGGCTGTCGGCGAACATGCAGATCACGGCCATCGTCACCGGGGCGCTCGCGGTCGTGCTCGGCGGCGACGTGTTCTGGTCGTTGGTCGCGCTGCTGCTCGGCCAGTTCGTCGGCGGCGCGGTGATGGCGCTGCACGGCGCGCAGGGGCCGCAGCTCGGGCTGCCGCAGATGATCTCGAGCCGCGTGCAGTTCGGCGTCTACGGCGCGATGATCCCGATCGTGCTCGTGTGCCTGATGTACATCGGCTTTTCCGCCAGCGGCTCGGTGCTCGCCGGGCAGGCCGTCGCGCAACTGCTGCACGTCGACGACGCGGCCGGCATCCTGCTGTTCGCGGCCGTGATCGTCGTGCTGACGGTGTTCGGCTATCGCGCGATCCACTTCGTCGGCCGGATCGCGAGCGTGGTCGGCATCATCGCGTTCGTCTACATGTTCACGCAGCTGTTCGCGAACCACGACGTCGGCGCGCTGCTCGCGAACAGGCACTTCTCGCTCGCGAGCTTCCTGCTGTCGATGTCGCTGTCCGCGTCGTGGCAGATCGCGTTCGGCCCGTACGTCGCCGACTATTCGCGCTACCTGCCGCGCTCGACGTCGTCGGTCGCCACGTTCCTCGCGGTCGGCCTCGGCTCGGTGATCGGCGCGCAAGCCGCGATGGTGTTCGGCGTGTTCGCGGCCGCGCTGGCCGGCAGCCAGTTCGCGCACCACGAGGTGTCGTACATCGTCGGTCTCGGCTCGACGGGCGCGGTTGCCGCACTGCTGTACTTGAGCATCGCGTTCGGCAAGGTGACGGTGACCGCGCTCAACGCCTACGGCAGCTTCATGTCGATGGCGACGATCGTCAGCGGTTTCCGCGGCAAGGGCGCGGTGTCGTCGAAGAGCCGTCTCGTCTACATCTTCGGGATGATCTGCGTGTCGACGCTGATCGCGCTCGCGGGCCGTCATTCGTTCCTGAAGGAATTCACGGCGTTCATCCTGTTCCTGCTCGCGTTCTTCACGCCGTGGAGCGCGATCAACCTGGTCGACTATTACTGCTTCACGCGTTCGCGCTACGACGTGCCGGCGCTGTCCGATCCGGATGGCCGCTACGGCCGCTGGAACGTGATGGCGATCACGATCTACGTGGTCGGCATCCTGGTGCAGGTGCCGTTCATGTCGACGCACATCTACACGGGCGCGCTCGTCGACGCGCTCGGCGGCACCGACATCTCGTGGATCCTCGGTCTCGTCGTGCCGGCCGTGCTGTACTACATCGGCGCGCGTGCGTCGCGACGCAGCATCCCCGAGCGCCTGATCCTGCCGCTCGAGCGCGGCGAGGTTCACCACTGACGCATCGCGTCGCGCGTCGGGCCGGCCTGCCGTCGGCCTGAACGGCCCGCCGCGCCAAACCCCGCGCGATCGGCAGCCTCGCTGCACACACCTTCGTTATCCGCGATGCCGGCATGGCAGACCACCGTGCCGGCATCGTTCCATTCTCTTTCAATTGAATAGTATGACTAAGCAAATGAACGCACGGGGCAATCGTTCCCGGGCGCGATCGGCGCATGCCGGTCTTCGCATGGCCGTCGCGGCCGCATGCGTGGGCGGGTCGGGTGCCGCGCTCGCGCAGGACGGCGTCACGCTGTACGGCGTGATCGACGAATTCGCGCAGTACGTGAATACCGGCAACGGCTATACCGCGGCGATCGGCTCGGGTGGACAGTGGGGCAGCCGCTTCGGGATGAAGGGCGGCGAGGACCTCGGCGGCGGCCAGAAGATCGAGTTCGCGCTCGAAAACGGCTTCAACCCGAACGACGGTTCGCTCGCGAGTTCGGGCAGCATGTTCAATCGCCAGGCGTGGGTCGGCATCGCGGGGCAGTGGGGCAAGGTGCGCGCAGGCCGCCAGAATTCGCCGTTGTTCAACGACCAGAGCGGGCAGGATGCGTTCGGCGGCGTCACGCAGGCGTCCGGCATGGACAACCTGACCGTGTTCGCGTTCCGCACGAGCAATACGCTGTCGTACCAGAGCCCCGAGATCGCCGGCTTCCAGGCCGGCCTGTACTTCGGGTTCGGCGAGGCGGGCGGCGTGCGCTCCGCGGGGTCGAGCCAGCAGTTCGACGTGACCTACGAGCATGGGCCGTTCGCGGCGTTCGTCGCGGGCCAGTGGCTGAAGAACACGACGGCGACCACGACCGATCGCACGCTCATGGCCGGTGCATCGTACGCGATCGGCAAGGCGACCGTGTACGGCGGCTTCTCCGCGGTGAAATGGGCCGACCTCGGCATCGATTCGCGTGTGTACGGGCTGTCGGTCAAGTACCAGCTCAACCCGGCGAACTACGTCGCGCTCGGCTATGCGTACCTGCACGACCAGACGTCGCAAGGCGACAACGCGGACCAGTTCGGGCTGATGTACGAATACGACCTATCGAAGCGCACGAGCTTCTACGGCGCGCTTTCGTACCTGCGCAACCGCAACCAGGCCGGCTACACGCTCGCGGGCGCGGCGAACCCGGGCCTGCCGCTCGCGTATCCGGGCGCGAACGCGCGCGGCGTGCAACTCGGCATCGTGCATCGCTTCTGACGATGCATCGGGCGCCGGGCCGTATGGGCCGGCGCCTGCTTCCTTGTCGCGGATGCGCGCATTCGCGCCTACGTCCCCAGCCGTTCCGCGAGCGAATGGCGCTGCATGCAACGCTCCATCGCGTCGAGGAACGCGTGCTCGGCCGCGTTCATCTTGCGGTCGCGATGCCACAGCAGGAACACGTCGACGTCGACGAGGCCGTCGTCGGGCGGCAGCCGCCACAGCCGTTGCTGCGCGATGTCGTCGCGCACGATGTGCTCGGGCAGGCAGCCGATCCCGTAACCGGCGAAGATCAGCCGCCGCACTTCCTCGAGGCTCGGCGACGACGCGACGATGCGCCCGGTGAAGCCCTTCTGGTCGCGGAACACGGTGAGCGGCGACAGGCTGTCGCCGATCTGGTCGCTCGTGAACGACACGAAATTCTCCGCGAGCAGATCGTCCATCCGCAATTGCGTCTGCCCGAACAGCCGGTGATGGCGGCCGCAGTAGATCGCGTAGCGCTGGCGCAGGAAGCAGCGCATCTCCAGCTTGTCGTGCGGCGTGCGGCACAGGCCGAGCCCGGCGGTGGCCGTCTTCTGCAGCAGCGACGACAGGATGTCCGACGAGCGCATCACTTCGATCTGCAGGTCGATGCGCGGATACGCGCGATGGAAGTCGGCGAGGAATGCGTCGTAGACGGGCGACTCGATGCGGCTCACCGTCAGCAGCCGGATCGAACCGGTGAGGTCGGCCGTGCTGTCGTCGAGTTCCGTTTCGAGCCGCGACACGCCGCCGTAGATGTCGCTCGCGATCCGGTACACGGCTTCGCCTGCCGGCGTCGGCGCGAAATGCGCGCCGCGCCGCTCGATCAGCTTTCGCTCCAGCGTGTCCTCGAGCCGCCGCAGCGCCTGGCTCACGGCCGGCTGCGTCACGTGCAGGCGCGCGGCCGCCCGGCTCACGCTGCGCTCCTGCATGATCACCAGGTAGGTGCGCAGCAGGTTCCAGTCGAGGCGGTCGTTGAGGAAGGGGGTGAGGTCGGCACGCATCGGGTCTCCGGGCGAAGCATTGGATCAGTCATTAGTTGAATTTATACGAGAAATAATAACTTGAAATTTGACTAATGATTTGCGGTCGCCGATAAAGGAGGGGCGCCGCACCGTGCGGCGCGAGGCCGCGACAGACGGCCGGCCACCACGATATAGCGCGTGCCGCGGCGCGCGTCAGGAGCCCGCATGACCCAGTCCCTTCCTTCCGCCCGCCAGCCGGCGCGTGCCGCGACGGCCGCGTTCGTCGGCACGATGATCGAGTGGTACGACTTCTACATCTACGCGACCGCCGCCGCGCTCGTGTTCGGCGAACTCTATTTTCCGTCGCATGACCGCTTCGTCAGCACGATGGCGTCGTTCGCGACGTTCGCGGTCGGCTTCTTCGCGCGCCCGCTCGGCGGCATCGTGTTCGGCCACCTCGGCGACCGCATCGGCCGCAAGAAGGCGCTGATGACGACGCTGATGATGATGGGCGTCGCGACCGTATGCGTCGGGCTGCTGCCCGACTATTCGCAGGTCGGCATGCTCGCGCCGGTGCTGCTGATCGTGCTGCGCGTCGTGCAGGGGATCGCCGTCGGCGGCGAGTGGGGCGGCGCGGTGCTGATGGCGGGCGAGCACGCGCCGCAGGGCCGCCGCACGTTCTTCGCGTCGTTCGCGCAGCTCGGCAGCCCGGCCGGGCTGATCCTGTCGCTGGTCGCGTTTCGCGCGGTCACGTCGATGGACAAGGCCGATTTCCTCGCATGGGGCTGGCGCCTGCCGTTTCTCGCGAGCTCGGCGCTGCTCGTCGTCGGCATCCTGATCCGGCTCGGCGTGAACGAGTCGCCGGAATTCGCGCGCGTGAAGGAAGCGAACCGCACCGTGAAGCTGCCGGTGGCCGAAGTGTTGCGCTCCGCGTCGGGGCTCGTGCTGCTCTGCATCGGCGCGAACACGATCGGGATCGCGGGCGTCTATTTCACCAACACGTTCATGATCGCGTACACCACGCAGTATGTCGGCGTGTCGCGCTCGCTGATCCTCGACAGCCTGTTCGCGGTCGCGATCATCCAGTTCATCGCGCAGCCGCTCGCCGCGTGGATCGCCGAACGTATCGGCGGCGCGCGTTTCCTGAAGATCGCCGCGCTGCTCGCGATGCTGTCGCCGTACCCGATGTTCATGCTCGTGCAGGGCGGCACCGCCGCGTCACTCGTCGCCGGCATCGCGCTCGCGGTCGTGTGCATGGCCGGCTTCTATTCGGTGATCGCCGGCTTCGTGAGCGGCGTGTTTCCCGCGCACGTGCGCTATTCGGCGATCTCGCTCGCGTACCAGGTTTGCGGCGCGATCGCGGGCGGCCTGACGCCGCTCGTCGGCACCTGGCTCGCGCATCGCTTCGCGGGCCAGTGGTGGCCGCTCGCGGTGTTCTACACGTGTCTCGCCGGCATCTCGCTGCTTTGCATCGTCGCGCTCGACGCGCGACGCGCGGCCCGGCCCGCCGCGGCCGAAGCGCTCGGCTCGCACTGACCCTCGACGAATGAATTCATCGGAGTGCAAATGAAAGACCTGCTGGAAATCGACGGTGCCCGCCTGTGGCGGAGCCTGGCCGACATGGCGCGCGTCGGCGCGACGCCGCGCGGCGGCGTGCGGCGCCTCGCGCTGACGGACGACGACCGGCGCGGGCGCGACCTGTTCGCGCAGTGGTGCCGCGAAGCGGGGATGACGGTGAGCGTCGACGCGGTCGGCAACCTGTTCGCGCGGCGCGGCGGCACCGATGCGCAAGCCGCGCCGGTGCTGATCGGCAGCCATCTCGACACGCAGCCCGAAGGCGGGCGCTTCGACGGCGTGTACGGCGTGCTGGCCGGGCTCGAAGTCGTGCGCACGCTGAACGATGCGGGCATCGTGACCGGCAAGCCGCTCGAGATCGTGTCGTGGACCAACGAGGAGGGCGCGCGTTTCGCGCCGGCGATGCTCGGCTCGGCCGTGTTCACGGGCGCGCTGCCGATCGACGACGCGCTCGCGAAGCAGGACGCCGACGGCATCACGCTCGGCGCCGCGCTGGACGCGTGCGGCTGTCGCGGCACGCGTGCGCCGGGCGGCGCGGTCGACGCGTATTTCGAAGCGCATATCGAACAGGGGCCCGTGCTCGAGGCGAACGGCACGACGATCGGCATCGTCACGGGCGGGCAGGCGATCCGCTGGCTCGACGTGCGCGTGACGGGCGTGGCCGCGCATGCGGGCACGACGCCGATGCCGTATCGCAAGGACGCGTATTTCGCGAGCGCGCAGATCGCGCTCGAACTGGAACGCATCGTTGCCGGCTACGCGCCGCGCGGGCTCGCGACGATCGGGCAGGTCGGCATCCGCAACGCGTCGCGCAACACGATCGCCGGCGACGTGACGTTCACCGTCGACCTGCGCCATCACGACGATGCGCAAGTCGATGCGATGGAGCGCGCCCTGCGCGACGCATGCGCGCGCGTGGCCGCCGCGCGCGGCGTGCAGGTCGCGATCGATACCTGCTGGCGCAGCCCCGCGACGCCGTTCGACGGCGGCTGCGTCGACCTGGTCGCGCAGGCCGCGGAGGCATTCGGCTATACGAACGAACGGATCGTCAGCGGCGCCGGTCACGATGCGATCCTGCTCGCGCGCCGCGTGCCGACCGCGATGGTGTTCATCCCGTGCGTCGACGGGCTGTCGCATAACGAGGCCGAGGACGCGCTGCCCGACGACGTGACGCGCGGCACGAACGTGCTGCTCAACGCGGTGCTCGCGCGGGCGGGCATCGCGACGCGCGTGGCTGCGGCCGCGCACGAAGCATGACCCGGCGAATCGACGAGGACGAACGATGAGAACCTACTTCCACCCCGAACAGTTGCTGCACCATCCGCGCACCTACCTGTCGCGCGGCAGGATGCGCGAGCCGCAGGAAGTGCCCGAGCGCGCGGCGCGGCTGGTCGCGGCAGTGCGTTCGCTCGACTTCGACGTGCGCGAGCCGGCCGACCGCGGCACCGCGCCGATCGCGGCCGTGCACGACATGAACTACCTGCGCTTTCTGGAGGAAGCGCACCGTGACTGGAAACGGATGGCCGACGACTGGGGCGACGAAGTAATGTCGAACGTGTTCGTGCGCGATCCGAACCCGCTGCGCGGCGTGCTCGCGAAAGCCGCGCGCTATCTCGCCGACGGCAGTTGCCCGGTCGGTGCGAACACGTGGCGCGCCGCGTACTGGTCGGCACAGAGCGCGCTTGCGGCCGCGGCGGACGTCAACGACGGCGTGCGCGAAGCGTACGCGCTGTGCCGCCCGCCCGGCCATCATGCGCGCCGCGATGCGGCCGGCGGCTTCTGCTACCTGAACAACGCGGCGATCGCCGCGCAGGCGCTGCTCGGCCGCCATCGGCGGGTCGCGATCCTCGACACCGACATGCATCACGGGCAGGGCGTGCAGGAGATCTTCTACGGCCGCGACGACGTGCTGTACGTGTCGATCCATGGCGACCCGACCAATTTCTATCCGGTCGTCGCCGGTTACGAGGAAGAGACGGGCGCGGGGCCCGGCGACGGCTACAACCTGAACCTGCCGATGCCGCACGGGGCGCCCGAGTCGACCTTCTTCGAACGGCTCGACGACGCGCTGCGCGCGCTCGCGCGGTTCCAGCCGGATGCGCTCGTGCTCGCGCTCGGCTTCGACATCTACAAGGACGACCCGCAATCGCAGGTGGCCGTCACGACCGACGGGTTCGGCCGGCTCGGCGGTGCGATCGGCGCGCTCGGCTTGCCGACGGTGATCGTGCAGGAGGGCGGTTATCACCTCGAGAGCCTCGATGCGAACGCACGTGCGTTCTTCGGTGGGTTCGCCGCCGCGCGCTGATACGTCGACCAGGCGGCCGCGATGCGCGGCTCTTCAGCGACAACGCCCGCGACGGCATCCCGGCGCGGGCGTTGTTCAATTGCGGTGCCGTGGATCGGCACCATGCGGGTCGCGGTGCGCTTACGAGTTCGCGGCGACCGGCGCGCGGCGGCGTTGCACCGTTTGCAGTGCGACCAGCGCGAGCCCGGCCGCAGCAATCAGCCCGCCGACGAGCGGCACCGCCGCGTAGCCGAAGCCGGCCGAGATCGCCGCACCGCCGGCTGCCGCGCCGACTGCATTGCCGAGGTTGAACGCGCCGATGTTCACGGCCGATGCGAGGCCCGGCGCTTCGTGTGCGGCACGCATCACGCGCATCTGCAGCGGCGGGACCACCGCGAACGTCGCGACACCCCACACCAGCAGCGTGGCCGCCGCGCCGACATGCGTGCGGGCGAGCAGCGGGAACCCGGCCATCGTCACGATCAGCAGCACCAGGAAGCCGATCAGCGTGGCGTCGAGCGAGCGGTCGGCGAGGCGGCCGCCGGCGATGTTGCCGATCGAGAAGCCGACGCCGATCAGCACGAGCATCGCGGTCACGAAACCGGGCGTCGCGCCGGTGACGTGTTCGAGCGTCGGGGCGACGTACGTATAGAGCGTGAACATCGCGCCGGCGCCGAGCACCGTGGTCGCGAGCGCGCCGAGCACGACGGGGCGCGTGAGCACCGACAGTTCGGCACGCAGGTTCGGCATCTTGCCGGCCTCGCCCTTCGGCAGCGCGGCGAACAGGCCGGCGATCGCGATCAGGCCGAGCGCGGCGGTCGCCGCGAACGACATGCGCCAGCCGATCATCTGGCCGAGCCAGGTCGCGGCCGGCACGCCGCCGACGTTCGCGATCGTGAGGCCCATGAACATCGTCGCGACCGCGCTGGCCTGCCGTTCACGCGGCACGAGGCCGGCCGCGACCACCGAGCCGAGCCCGAAGAACGCACCGTGGTTGAGGCTCGTGACAAGTCGTGCGAGCAACAGCGTCGTGTAGTCCGGCGCGATGGCCGACAGCAGGTTGCCGATCGTGAAGATCGACATCAGCGCGATCAGCGCCGAGCGGCGCGACCAGCGTGCGAGCAGCAGCGTCATCAGCGGTGCGCCGACCATCACGCCGATCGCATACGCGCTGATCAGCATGCCGGCCTGCGGAATCGACACGTGTACGCCGTCGGCGATCACGGGCAGCAGGCCCATCGGCGAGAACTCGGTCGTGCCGATGCCGAACGCACCGGCGGCGAGCGCCAGCAGCGGCAGCGCGGCGCTGCCGCCCGGGCGGGAAGGAGAAGAAGTCGTGCTGTTCACGCGATGTGCTCCTGTAAGCGTGGGGCAACGGCATCGGCCGTTGTGGACAGGGTGAAGTGTGCCTGCATGACTTTTGCGAAAAAAGCCGTATCCGGGCGAAATTATCTTGATTTCATGTCAACAATGCGGGGCTGGTGGCCGCGTGCGTGCGCGGCCGGTGGCTTCGGGCTGCTCGGACGTCGGGACAGGACAGCCGGCCCGTGGTGGCGCAACCGCGTCATCCTTCCCGTCAATCCCGCACCGGCGCGGCTCGCAGACAAAAAAAGCCCCGGTCACAGGGGGACCGTGACCGGGGCGGGAAGGCATCCTCTCTTTGGCACGAGGGTGGGATGCGGGCGCAGTATATTTCGGGGCATAACGATTCGAAATGACGTTAAACGGCCGTTTTTGGTGTCAATTTAAAAAATGACGACGAGCCAGCGCCGATTGTCATGAATCTGAAAGAATTTTCGTGCGTTCCAGCGATGTTTACGTGCGATGACGGCGAAGCCGGCTGTTGTCACGTGACGCGGTCCCGCAGGCAGCCGGATCTGCGGCCAGCGATGCTACGGAATCCGTCGCAAGCGCGCGCGGGTTGAGCTCGCCGGCGCTCGGTCAATCCGCATGGCCGGCCGCCTCGCGCACGGCGTCGAGAAACCGCGCGACGACGGGGGAAGCGGGCGCCGCCGCGCCGTCGAACACGAACTCGATGTCGAAGCGGCTCGCGAGTTCGTCGAGCGCGACGAGCCGGACCGTGTGCGGGCACGTCGGCGACGCGCTTTCCGGCACGAACGCGCAACCCATGCCGGCCGCGACGAGCCCGATCAGCGTCGGGATGTCGCTGCCGACCTGCGCGATGCGCGGCGTGAAGCCCGCGCGTTCGCACTGTGCCATCAGGAAGCGATGGTGCGCGGCGGAGCGCTGCGCGTCGAACCACACGAACGGTTCGTGCGCGACGTCGGCGAGCGTGCGCGGCGCGAGGAAGCGCCCGCCGGGCGGCGCGGGCATCGCCAGCACGAATCGGTCGCTCAGCAGCCGCACGCCGGACAGATGCGGTGCCTCGTCGCGGCGCCAGGCCATGATGCCGCCGTCGAGCTGGCCGCGCATCAGCGCCGTCGCCTGCTCGGCCGACAGCATCGGCGCGATCGACAGCTTCACGTCCGGACACGCGTCGCGAAACGTCTTGAGCACGTTCGCGACGACCGGCAGCGGCAGGCAGTTCGGCAGCGCGCCGAGCCGCAGTTGGCCGAGCTGGCCGGCCGCGCTGCGCAACGCGCGTTCGCGGCTGTCCTGCAACGTCGCGAGCAGGCCCGCCGCATCCTGCAGGAAACTCGCGCCGGCCGCCGTGAGCGTGACGCCCGTCGTGCGGCGGATCAGCAGCGGCGTACCGATCGCGTCCTCGAGCTCGCGGATCTGCCGCGACAGCGCAGGCTGGACGATGCCGGCTGCGCGGGCGCCGGCCATCACGCTGCCGGCTTGCGCGACCGCCACGAAGTAACGCAGGTGACGCAGTTCGATCTGGCGCATGCGGGGTGGGCTCCGGTTTCGATTCAGTGGATATGCCCGTCAAGCATAGCAAGGGTCATTCGATGGTATTGGAAAGCATGGCTGGCGTGCCGTACGATGGGTGCGGTTGCCGGGCCTGTTCGCAGGCCACGTGCGTTTCCCTGGTCCCGCTGTCCCCACCGTGTCCCGCGCCATGCCGCTTCATATCCCGACCCCCTATATCCGTTCGCAAATCGCGTCGCGCCGCCTCGGCACGAACATCCGGCTGAAGCTCGACGCGCTGCAGCCGTGCGGTTCGTTCAAGTTGCGCGGCATCGGCGCGGTGTGCGAAGCGCGGCATGCGGCCGGCGCGCGCCGGTTCATGTCGTCGTCGGGCGGCAATGCGGGCATCGCGGTGGCGTATTGCGGTCGCGAACTCGGCGTGCCGGTGCTCGTCGTCGTGCCGGAAACCGCGTCGGCCCGCGCGCGCGAGCTGATTCGTGTGGAAGGCGCGGAGGTGGTCGTGCACGGCGCGAGCTGGGCCGAGGCGAACGCGTTCGCGCTGTCGGCCGTCGGCGCGCAGGATGCATTCGTGCATCCGTTCGACGACCCCGTGCTGTGGCAAGGGCACGCGACGATGATCGACGAGATGGCAGTGACCGGCCCGAAGCCCGACGCGGTCGTGCTTGCAGTCGGCGGCGGCGGGCTGCTGTGCGGCGTGCTGGAGGGGCTCGCGCGCAACGGCTGGCACGACGTGCCGGTCGTCGCGGTCGAGACGGAGGGCGCCGACAGCTATGCGCGCTCGGTCGCGCAGGGGCGCCCGGTCGAATTGCCGGCGATCACGAGCATCGCGACGTCGCTTGGCGCGAAGCGGCCGTGCGACGCGGCGGTCGAATGGGCGACGCGGCATGCGATTCATCCGGTCGTCGTGTCGGATGCGCAGGCGGTGGCGGCGTCGTTGCGGTTCCTGGACGAGCATCGGATCGTCGTCGAGCCGGCGTGCGGCGCGGCGCTGGCCGCGCTCGAACGGTCGGTGCCGGTGCTTGCGTCGGCGTCGGACATCGCGGTGATCGTGTGCGGCGGCGTGACGGCGACGGTCGAGCAACTGCAGACGTTGAACGCGACGCTGCGGTAACGTGCCGACGCCCGTCATACGGCGCAGCCGGCCGACGTTGCAGACGAAGCCGTAACGGCGCTCGCGCAGTCAGTTCGCGGCGGGCGCGCTGGCGCTGGTCGGCGCGGACGAAGTAACGGGTGCAGCCGCCGGCGCAGGCGCAGGCGGCTTGTCGGCCGCTGTCGGAGCGGCGCTTGACGCCGCAGGTGCGGATGCCGCGGATGCGGGCGTGGCCGATACCGGCGTTGCAGCCGCCGTCGTGGCTGCCACAGCCGTCGATGCGGCCGGCGTCGACGCCGAAGCGGGCGTCGGAGCAGCAGAGGCAGGTGCCGAAGCCGGCAGCGGAGCCGACGCCGGCGCCGCCCCCCCACCGGCCCCCGGCACGACCCCGCGCATCGTCCCCGGCGCGACCACGGCCGACG
>NZ_VWWG01000381.1:0-1496 GCF_011753085.1 Burkholderia sp. Tr-862 | reverse complement strand
CCGGCGCTGCCGGCCGCGTGCGCGCTGCGCGGCTGCAGGCCCGCCCATGCGAGCGCCAGTGCGAGCGTCGTGATCAGCGCGCACAGGCTCGCAACGGTGGAGCGCGGGCCGCGCGCGTTCATCCCGCCCCCGCCACGCGGTACGACATCACGAGCCCGTGCACGAGCAGCGACCAGCCGTCGAGCGCGACGAACAGCAGCAGCTTGAACGGCACCGAGATCGTCGTCGGCGAGATCATCTGCATCCCGAGCGCGAGCAGGATGTTCGCGACCAGCAGGTCGACGACGATGAACACGATATAGATCACGAAGCCGATCTGGAACGCCTTGGTCAGCTCGGCGAGCGTGAAGCTCGGCACCAGCACGAGCAGGTCGTCGTCCTTGATGCCGTCCGCGCGATTCTTCGGCCAGACCGACGTCGCGGTGCGCACGAAGAATTCGCGGTCGCGCTGCCGCGTATGCGACACCAGGAAATCCTTGATCGGCGGCAGCGCGGCATCGGCGAGTACGCCGATATCGGCGGTCGACAGCTGCCCCGCTGCATCGAAGTGGCGAGACTGCAGCGCGTCGCGGATCGACATCCCGACCGGCGCCATGATGAACAGCGACAGGATCAGCGCGATGCCGTTCAGCACGAGGTTCGGCGGCACCTGCTGGATGCCGAGCGCGGAGCGCAGCAGGCCGAGCACGACCACGAGCTTCGTATAGCTCGTCACCATTAGCGCCGCGAACGGCGCGATGCCGAGCGCGGCGATCACCGCGATCAGCGCGACCGGATTCGGCAGGTTGCCCATCGTTCAGCGCTCGCGCGGCGCGGGCTGCGTCAGCGTGACGACGCGCACGCCAAGCTTCTGGCCGACCGCGATCAGCTGGCCGGTGCCGATCAGCATCCCGTTCGCGACGAGATGGATCACGCTCTGGTTGATCCCTTGCTGCAGCTCGATCACCGCGCCGGGCTGCAGCGCGCCGAGTTCGCCGAGCGGGATCGACGTGGGCGGCAACTCGAAACGCAGGTCGACCGCGAGGCCGTCGAGCGCGCGCGGCTCATCGTTCGGCGACGCATCGTGTGTGGCCGGGGACGGGGTGTCGGTGCGGGTCGGTTCCAAAGGCATCTCCCTGATTCGTTCGACGGTCAGCCGGTTGCCCGACGGCCGTCCGGTGATCTCCCACGCCGGCGCGGCCGGCACCCGCGCGACGCACAGCAGGTTCTGCTCGTGCGCGCGCCAGTGCTCGATCGCGATGATGTCGCCGCCGACGACGTCGGCCAGCTCGGCCATCGTCAGCTCGGTCCGGCCGATCTCGAACACCAGCGGCACCGGCAGGCTCGCATACGCGGCGCGCGTATCGGCTCGCGTGGCCGCCGGTGTCGCGAAGAACACCGCGAGCGCGTCCGGCGCATCGAACAGCAGGGCGCCATGGCAGCGCCACGCGCCGTCGGCGCGACGCAGCTCGAAGCGCAGCGCGGCCGGCGCGGTGCGCCACGCGGGCACGCTCGCG
>NZ_VWWG01000380.1:0-1564 GCF_011753085.1 Burkholderia sp. Tr-862 | reverse complement strand
GCGCGCCTGCACGCGGCGCAGCAGCCAGCGCTCGCAGCCGGCGCCCAGCAGCCCGACCGCGAGCGGCGCGAGCACGAGCGCGGGCCAGAAACCCGCACCGGCCGCGATGCTGTAGCCGACGTACGCGCCGAGCATGTAGAAGCTCGCATGCGCGAAGTTGAGCACGCCCTGCACGCTGAAGATCAGCGTCAGGCCGGCCGACAGCATGAACAGCAGCAACCCGTAGCTGAGGCCGTTGAACGCCTGGAGCGCGAATGGGTGCACCGCCGCGCGCCTGTCAGCCGGCGAGCGATTCGAGCGCCGCGCGCAGCGCGTCCGGGAGCGGCACCGGGCGGCGCGTGCCGCGATCGACGTACACGTGCACGAAATGCCCCTGCGCCGCCGGCGAGGATTCCCCTGCCGCGAACAGCCCGATCTCGTAGCGCACGCTCGACGTACCGAGCTTCGCGACGCGCAGCCCCGCGTCGACCGACTGCGGAAACACGAGCGACGCGAAGTAGTTGCATTGCGTCTCGACCACGAGCCCGATCGTCTGCCCGTGCGCGACGTCGAGCACGCCCGCGCGGATCAGGTATTCGTTCACGACGGTGTCGAAGTAGCTGTAATAGACGACGTTGTTCACGTGCCCGTAGACGTCGTTGTCCATCCAGCGGGTCGTGATCGGCAGGAAGTGGCGATAGGCGTCGCGCGGACGCGGCTGCGGCTTGTCGGACATGGCGATGGCGGTCAGGACGAGTGGGACGCCGCGCGGCGGCCGCGCGGGACGGCACGCCGGGAAACGGCGAGATGCCGCGACGCGAGGGTGCGCGGCGCGGCGGATGACATACCGGGAGCAGCGCGGGCCGTCACTGCCCCGCTCGATCGACGAATTCGAAATCGAGGCCGCGCGCGCGCATCCAGTCGGCCAGCGCGTAGCCGGTGCCGGCCCGCCACGGGCGCAGCCGCGGCGGATCGACGAGCCGGTATTCGAGCAGTTCCGGCGACAGGGCGACGGTGCCCGATGCGCGCACGTGGTACGCGATGATCAGCTCGTTCTTGCGGATGAATTCATAGACGCCGACGAGCGTGACCTGCTCGGCCTTCAGCGCGGTTTCCTCGAACACCTCGCGCGCGATGCCGTCCTCGGGCGTCTCGCCGTTCTCGAGGAAGCCGGTGATCAGCGCGAACATCCCGTCCGGCCAGGCCGCGTTGCGCGCGAGCAGGATCTTGCCGTCGAGTTCGACGATCGCGGCCACCACCGGCAGCGGGTTGTTCCAGTGCACGTAGCCGCACGCGTCGTCAGGGCACGCCTGGCGGACGCGGCCGCCCTCGTGTTCGGGATCGGCGCGCTCGGTCAGCGGGCTCGCGCAGCGCGGGCAAAAACGGTAGTCGGCGGTGGTCATCGATGGGGATCTGGCGGACGCCGGCGGCGGCCCGCAGGCCGCCTCACGCCCGCTCGGCGCGGGAAAGGCTTCATTCTAGCGAGTTTGCCCGCGCCGCAGACGATCCGGCCCCGATGGCGTCAGGGTCGCGCGCGCCCGCGTGCGGCGGCCGCCGCAAAGCCGGCGGCCCCGACGAGCAACGC
>NZ_VWWG01000379.1:0-1571 GCF_011753085.1 Burkholderia sp. Tr-862 | reverse complement strand
TGCTGCCGACCGCGACGAAGCGGCCGTCCTTGATCGCCACCGCGGCGGCGACGGGGTTCGCACGATCGAGCGTCGTGATGCGCCCGTTGTGCAGGATCAGATCCGGTTGAGTATCGGTTGCGGTCATTAACATGTCCTCGAAACAGTCAGAAGCCGAGCCAGTGACGCACGGGCCCGATGGCCTGCGCGCCGACCAGCATGCCGGCGAGGCCGATCAGTGCGATCAGCGGCGGCGCCGGCGAACGCACCTTGATCACGCTGTACACGACGCCGATCAGCACACCGGCCGCCAACGACGATAGATAAGATTCCATAACGATTTTTCTCCCGACCGGATTAGAATGACCCGCATCGCGTCGGCCGCATGCTTCACTGCCTTCGCTTCCACTTCGCTTCCCTGTCACCCTGTCCGGCCATGCAACACCTTCCTGATCTCGAAGCCTGGGCCATCTTTGCGCGCGTCGCGGAGACCGGGTCGTTCGCGAAAGCCGCGGAACTGCTCGGCATCTCGCAACCGACCGTGTCGAAGGCCATCGCACGCCTCGAAAAGCGCCTCGGCGCGATGCTGCTGTACCGCACGTCGCGCAAACTGTCGCTCACGCCGACCGGCGAACTGCTGCGCGACCGCGCGATCCGCCTGCTCGCCGATGCGGAACTGATCGAGAGCGAGGCCTCCGCGCAAGCGCTCGAACCGCACGGTCTCGTGCGCGTGAACGCGCCGATGTCGTTCGGGCTGCGTCATCTGTCGCCGCTGCTGCCCGCGTTTCTCGAACGCTATCCGCGCGTCGACATCGACCTCGTGCTGACCGACCACATCGTCGACATCGTGTCCGGCGGGTTCGACGTCGCGATTCGTATCGCCGAGCTGAGCGATTCGTCGCTGCGCTCGCGCCGCCTGTGCGCGGTGCGCCGTCCGCTCGTCGCATCGCCCGCGTATCTCGACCGGCATGGCCGTCCCACGCATCCGCGCGACATCGAACAGCACGTGTGCCTCACCTACACGAACCTGCCGACGCCCGAGCACTGGCGCTTTCGCAATCCGGCATCGGGCGAGGATGTCGGCGTGTCCGTGCACGGACGCATCCGCACCAACAATGCCGACGTGATCGCCCCCGCGCTCCTCGCCGGTCACGGCCTCGCGCTGCAGCCCGAGTTCCTCGTGTGGGACGCGCTGCAATGTGGTCAGCTCGAAGAAGTGATGCCCGAGTGGAAAATCGCCGACATCAACGTCAACCTCGTCACGCCGCCCGGCATGCTGCGCGCCGCGCGCGTGACGGTGCTGCTCGATTTCCTCGCCGACCACTTCGCGCACGCGCCGTGGGCGTTGCCCGTGGCCTGAGCGAGCGGCGGCCTGCGAACGCTGAGGCCGCCCTGGCCGCCGGATGCGTCGATCGCATCGGCCGCGGCGAACGCGGCCGGTTGCCCGTTACTTCGCCGGAACGGCCGGAATCGACTCGTGCGGCGTCGCGGTGCGTTGCGGCGCCTTGTGGACCATCGTGTATGCGTAGTCGACGCCCATCCCGTACGCGCCCGAATGCTCCTTCGCGATCGCCATCACCGCGTCGTAGCTG
>NZ_VWWG01000378.1:0-1497 GCF_011753085.1 Burkholderia sp. Tr-862 | reverse complement strand
GGCGGCGAGAGCGGCCACACGCAGCAACGCGCGGCGGCGGGCGGGGGCGGGGGGCGAAGTCATCGGCGGCGGGTCCTCGGTGATCCGCGCGCGGGCCGCGCGGCTGCCGGGCAGATTACGGAATCGGTTTCGCGCCGGCAAACATCGAATCGCGCAATGCTTATTCGTGCGAGCGGGGAATGGCGGCGGGGGAAGATCAGGCGCTAGCCTGCCGCCGGGATGGTGCGCAGGAACGCGCGTACCGCGGGCGCCTTCTCGAAGCGCCGGTGCGCGAGCGCGAGTTCGGACGTGATCGGCTTGCCGGCGATCGGCCGGTACACGACGCCCGGCAACGACACGCAGCCGGCGAGCGCGTCCGGAATCACGGCGACCCAGCCGTTGACCGACACGCACGCGAGCACCGCGAGCAAGCCGCCCGGCCGCGCGGCGATCACGGGCGCGAAGCGGCCGCGGCGTGCGACCTCGAGCGTGCCGCGCTCCTGCTCGGGCACCGCGAAGCGTGCGTCGGCGAGATCGGCGGCGCGCACGGCGGTCATCGACGCGTAGCGCGAATCGGCCGGCACGGCCGCGACGAACACGTCGCGCTGCAGCGTGACGATCCGCAGCCCGCCCGGCAGCGGCAACGGCGGGCGCACGTATGCGAGGTCGAGCCGGCCCGCGTCGAGCTGCTTCGCGACGTCGTCCATCGGCACTTCCCGCAGGTTCAGTTCGATGCGCGGATGCGCGGCGCGAAACGCGCCGACCGTGCGCTGCAGCGCGCCCGAATAGACGGCCGACGACACATAGCCGATTTCGATGCGGCCGAGTTCGCCGCGCTCGGCCAGCATCGCGAGTTCGCGGCCGCGCTGCAGATGCTCGAACGCGGCGCTCGCCTCGGCGAGAAACGCAACGCCCGCCGCCGTCAGCGTGACCGCGCGGCGCGACCGCTGGAACAGCCGCACGCCGAGCAGCCGCTCGGCCTCCTGGATCTGCCGCGTGAGCGCGGGCGGCGCCATGTCGAGCGCGTCGGCCGCGCGAGCGAAATGCAGATGCTGCGCGACGCTCAGGAACGCACGCACATGACGGAATTCGAGCGGATTCACGATTGCAATTTTCGTCAATAAAACTGCGTGGACGTATCAATGACAGGCAATACGAGCCCAGCCTAGCATACGGCTCGTTCCTCTTGCTCCGGAGCTGTCGATGTCGCTGCCTTCCCCCGCCCCGCGCGCCGCCGTGCCCGCTAGCCCCCGCCTGCCGGCCGCCGCGACGCTCGCGGTCGCGTCGGCGACGTGCTCGCTGATCGTGCTCGACACGAACGTCGTCGCCGTGTCGCTGCCGAGCATCGCGCGCGGCTTTCATGCGAGCTTCGCCGACATCGAATGGGTCGTGAGCGCCTACATGACCGCGTTCGCCGCCTGTCTGCTGGCGGCCGGCGGGCTCGCGGACCGCTTCGGGCGCAAGCGCATGCTCGGCGCGGGGCTCGCGCTCTTTTCGCTCGCGTCGCTCGGTTGCGGA
>NZ_VWWG01000377.1:0-888 GCF_011753085.1 Burkholderia sp. Tr-862 | reverse complement strand
TCGGCCGCGACGATCGCGTGCTGCGCCCCGCGATCCTGTGGAACGACATGCGCAGCGCCGACGAATGCGCGCTGCTCACCGAACGCGCACCCGATCTGCACGCGCTGGCCGGCAACCTCGCGATGCCCGGCTTCACCGCGCCGAAACTGCTATGGGTCGCGAAGCACGAGCCCGACGTGTTCGCCGCGACCGCGTGCGTGCTGATGCCGAAGGACTACCTGCGCTTCCGGCTCACCGGCGCGAAGGTTTCCGACCCGTCCGACGCGGCCGGCACGCTGTGGCTCGACGTCGCGCGCCGCGACTGGTCCGACGCGCTGCTCGCCGCGTGCGACATGACGCGCGAGCAGATGCCGCGCATCGTCGAAGGCAACGCGCCGTCCGGCACGCTGCGTGCGGACGTCGCGCGCGAGCTCGGGCTGTCGGAGGCCGTCGTGGTGGCGGGCGGCGGCGGCGACAACGCGACGAGCGCGCTCGGCATCGGCGCGATCCACGCGGGCGACGGCTTCGTGTCGCTTGGCACGTCGGGCGTGCTGAGCGTGGTCGGCGACCGCTTCATGCCGAATCCCGCATCGGCCGTGCATGCGTTCTGTCACGCGATTCCCGATCGCTGGCAGCTGATGAGCGTCGTGCTGTCGGCCGCGAGCTGCCTGCGCTGGGTCTGCAAGCTGACGGGCACCGACGAGCCGGCGCTGCTCGCCGAAATCGAGGCGCTCGACGCGGACGCGCTCGCCACCGCGCCGCTGTTCCTGCCCTACCTGTCCGGCGAACGCACGCCGCACAACGATCCGTATGCGCAGGGCGTGTTCTTCGGGATGACGCACGCGACCGAACGCGCGCATCTCGGCTACGCGGTGCTCGAAGGCGTGACGCTCGGCCTCGCGGACGGCA
>NZ_VWWG01000376.1:0-1614 GCF_011753085.1 Burkholderia sp. Tr-862 | reverse complement strand
CGACCTCGAGCCGCCGGCCGCGCTGTTCGCGCAGGCCGCCCGCGACGGCGCGACCATCGCGCTCGAGCAGGCGGCCGCGCTCACCTGCCTCGACGCGTTCGCGGCGCTCGGCTGCGACGGCAAGCTGTTCCTCAACTTCAGCGCGGGCACGATCGTGCAACTCGTGCGCGAACGCGAGCGCGCGCGGCAACTGCTCGGCCGGGCGGGGGTCGGCGCCGAGCGCATCGTGATCGAGCTGACCGAGCAGACCGCGATGCCGGACGTGGCGCGCATCGAGCCGGCGGTCGCGTCGCTGCGCGAAGCGGGCATCCAGTTCGCGCTCGACGACTACGGCACCGCGAACGCGAGCATGAACCTGTGGTTGCGCCTGCACCCGGATGTCGTGAAGATCGACCGCTTCTTCATCCACGACATCGCGCGCGACCCGCTCAAGTTCGAGGCGGTCAGAGCAATGCAGCACTTCGCGCACGCGAGCGGCGCGCAGCTGATCGCGGAAGGAATCGAGAACGCGTGCGACCTGGTCGTCGTGCGCGACATGGGCATCTGCTGCGTGCAGGGCTTTCTGCTCGGCCGGCCGAACGCACGGCCGTCCCCGGTCGTCGCGCCGGCCGCGCGCGACGCGATCCGCACCCCGCACATCGCTGTGTTCCCCGGCGCGACGCGCACCGCGCGGCCGGCCGGCACGATCGCGGCGAAGATGCTCGTCCCCGCGCCGGCGCTGCCGCGCGATGCGACCAACAACGACGTGCTCGACCTGTTCAACCGGATGCCCGGCCTGCACGCGGTCGCGCTCGTCGAACGCGGGCGGCCGGTCGCGCTCGTGAACCGGCGCGGCTTCATCGACCGCTTCACGCTGCCGTACCACCGCGAGGTGTTCGGGAAGAAGCCGTGCCTGCAGTTCGCGAACGACGCGCCGCTGATGATCGACAACGCAACGTCGGTCGAGCAGCTCGCGATGCTGCTCGCGAGCCACGACCAGCGCTATCTCGCGGATGGTTTCGTGATCACCGAACACGGCCGCTACCTCGGGCTCGGCACCGGCGAGAGCCTCGTGCGCGCGGTGACCGAGATGCGCATCGAGGCCGCGCGCTACGCGAATCCGCTGACCTTCCTGCCCGGCAACATCCCGATCAGCGCGCACATCGACCGCCTGCTGGAGCGCGACGCCGGCTTCCATGCGTGCTACGTCGACCTGAACCAGTTCAAGCCGTTCAACGATCAGTACGGCTACTGGCAGGGCGACGAAGTGCTGAAGTTCGCGGCGACGGTGCTGGCCGGCGTGTGCGATCCGCAGCGCGATTTTCTCGGGCATGTCGGTGGCGACGACTTCCTCGTGCTGTTCCAGCGCGACGACTGGCGCGCGCGGGCGACCGACGCGATCGCGCGCTTCAACGACGGCGCGCAGCGCTTCTACACGCAGGCCGACCGGCTGGCGGGCGGGCTGCGCGGCGAGGACCGCTACGGCAACCCCGCGTTCTTCGGCTTCGTGACGATGGCGATCGGCGCGGTCGGCGTGCCGGCAGGCGCGCACGGCGCGATGCGCTACGGCAGCGACGAGATCGCGTCGGTCGCGGCGCTCGCGAAGCGGCGGGCGAAACAGCAGCCGGGCGGGCT
>NZ_VWWG01000375.1:0-1394 GCF_011753085.1 Burkholderia sp. Tr-862 | reverse complement strand
CGGCCAGCGGCGGCGACCACGCGCACAAGACGATCGTTGCGCGGCTCGTGGCGCGCGGCCGGCATGCGTATCAGGCCGTCGTGATCGCCGACGGGCCGCTCGCGCAGGAACAGCTCGACCAGTTTTTCGGCTCGTTCAAGCTGGACTGACACCAGCCGGCGAGGGCGCTATGACACGCCGTGACAACTGAAAGTTCATTCGCAGCTTTCGACGCTAATCTCCGGATTTTGCGGGGATTTTTCACCTATCCACAGCGCATGTGGATAACTTTGTTGAAAAGTTGGGCGAATCTCGCGCAAAGCCGCGCCGGACGGCCTTCCGGTACATTTGGCAACTGCCGCGCCCTTTGAGAAAAATCAATAGAAACAATGGGATAGGAATTTCGCGATGACAAGGCGCGCGCGAGCGGCGATCCGGGGCCAGATTCGCGGAATTGTGCATAAGTCAAGTCTTGACAGCCGGATTTTGTCCTCCGATGGCGCTCACAGCGCCGTGAGCGCGCGCCGGTAGCGGATCGCCTCGGCGATCTGCGCGGCCGTCGGCAACGGGTCGCCGGCCAGGTCGGCGATCGTCCGCGCGACCTTCAGCACGCGGAAATACGCGCGCGCCGACCAGCCGAAGCGCTCGCCGGCCTCGCGCAGCAGCCGCTCGCCGTCGTCGGTCGGGCGGCACAGGTCGTCGGTCTCGCGACCGCTCAGCATGTGATTCGTCTTGCCCTGCCGTTCGAACTGCAGCGCGCGCGCCTGGGCGACCCGCGCGGCGACCGTGGCGCTCGATTCGCCGTGCGCCGTCGCACGCGCGGCGAGTTCGGCCGGCGACAGCGCCGGCAGGTCGATCTGGATGTCGATCCGGTCGAGCAGCGGCCCCGACAGCTTGCGCAGGTAGCGTGAGGCGACGTCCGGCGAGCAGCGGCAGCGCCCGGACGGATCGCCGTGCCAGCCGCACGGGCACGGATTCATCGCGGCAATCAGCTGGCACGCGGCGGGGAAATCGGCCTGCTGCGCCGCGCGCGAGATCGTGATGCGGCCGACTTCCAGCGGCTCACGCAGCATTTCCAGCACGTGCCGGTCGAATTCGGGCAGCTCGTCGAGAAACAGCACGCCGAGGTGCGCGAGCGTGATCTCGCCCGGCTGCGGTGGATTGCGGCCGCCGACCAGCGCGGCGGCGCTCGACGAATGATGCGGCGAGCGGAACGGCCGCCGCCGCCACTGCGCGGGCGAGAAGCCGATGCGGCTGGCGGAAAGGAGCGCGGCCGACGTCAGCGCCTCGTCGTCGGTCAGCGGCGGCAGGAGGCCCGGCAGCCGCGCGGCCAGCATCGACTTGCCGGCGCCGGGCGGCCCGATCATCAGCATGTGGTGCCCGCCCGCGGCGGCCACTTCGAGCGCGCGCCGGGA
>NZ_VWWG01000374.1:0-1295 GCF_011753085.1 Burkholderia sp. Tr-862 | reverse complement strand
CTCGGCGCGCCCCGCAAACCGTACGACGCGCCGCGCTGGCTGCCGGTGAACCGGCCGATCGCGTTCCGCGAGCTGGTGTCGGACCCGCGCGAGCTCGAAGTGCGCGGCACGACGCCTGACGCGATCCGCCTGAATCTGCGCGTGCCGGCCGATCTCCATTCGTGGAACGGCTCGGGCGTGCCGATCACGCTGCGCTACCGCTATACGGCGCCGACCGTGCAGGACGACTCGACGCTCGCCGTCGAGATCAACGAACAGCTCGTGAAGTCGTACCGGCTCGGGCCGGCCCATGCGGAAGACGCGCGCGGGCGCATGCAGCTGCCGCTGCTGGCGGTGCCGGAAGGGCGCGTGACGAGCGATGTCGACATCCCGGCGTTTCGCGTCGGCAGCGGCAATCAGCTGCAGTTCCGCTTCACGCTCGATTCGCAGAAGACGGGGCTCTGCTCGAGCACCGCGACCGAGCCGCAGCGCGCGGCGATCGATCCCGATTCGACGATCGACTTCTCGCACTTCGTCCACTACGCGCAATTGCCGAACCTCGCGTTCTTCGCGAACAGCGGCTTCCCGTTCACACGCTTCGCCGACCTGTCGCAGACGGCCGTCGTGGTCCCGGACCGGCCGTCGCCGCAGGAGCTCGAAGCCTACCTGACGATGCTCGGCCACATGGGCCAGTGGACCGGCTTCCCGGCGCTGCGCGTGGAGGTTGCGCGGCCCGGCGACGTCGCCGCGCTGGCGGGCCGCAAGGACCTGCTCGTGATTGACGGCTCGCCCGCGTCGGCGCTGCTGTCGCGCTGGCGCGCGGCGCTGCCGCTGACGATCGACCAGCAGGGCGGCACGGGCGCGACGCGTGTCGCCTTCTCGGTGAAGGAGCGCTGGCGCAATGGCATCGGCATGGCCGACGGCGGCGCGCATATCGAGCAGACGGGCTCGCTCGCCGCGCTCGCCGGCTTCGAGCTGCCGGGCAGCCACGGCCGCAGCGTCGTCGCGCTGACGGCGACCGACCAGACGCGCCTGGCCGATCTGCTCGACGTATTCGAGAAGCCGGGCCTCGTGTCGCAGCTGCAGGGCGACCTCGCGCTGGTGCGGCCGGGTCAGGTCGACAGTCTGCGCGTCGGCGAGCCGTACGTGGTCGGCTTCGTGCCGTGGTATGCGCGCGTCTGGACGCACGCGGCGCGGCACCCGGTCGTGCTCGGCGTGGTCGGCGTCGCTGCGGGGCTGCTGCTCGCGCTCGGCGTGTTCAGCGTGCTGCAGAGAATCGCCGCGCGTCGACGGGGGATGTAACGGATGGCGTGGGA
>NZ_VWWG01000373.1:0-1369 GCF_011753085.1 Burkholderia sp. Tr-862 | reverse complement strand
CGGGGCGAGGGCGCCGCCGTCGTCCCGCACGGCGTTGGCCGGGCGTGCGATCACGAGCTGCACGTAGCCGTCGAGCGACGCGCAGGCCTGTTCCGCATGCACGTCGCGCAGGATCCGGCAGGCCCGCTCGGCGACCTTCGCGGGTGCCGCGTTCGGCGCGCGCACCAGCGCCGCGGCGATCGCGGCTTCGCGTGCGTCGAGGCCGGACGGCGCCTTGCCGAACAGCACCTGCGACAGCGCGGCGAGCCCGACCGTCTCGCCGCGAAACGGCACGAGATTCAGGTAGGCCTCGAGGATCTGGTCCTTGCGCCAGCCGCGTTCGAGCAGCAGCGCGTTCATCGCCTGGGTGGCCTTCTGCGGCAGCGAGCGCTGACCCGAGCGGCGCGGCGAATCGCTGAGCAGCCCGGCGAGCTGCATCGTCACGGTCGACGCGCCGCGTGTGCGCTCGTTCCACAGGTTGCCCCACGCCGCGCCGGCGATGCCGCGCCAGTCGACGCCGCTGTGGTCGTAGAAACGCTTGTCCTCGGACACGACGATCGCCTCGCGGAACGCGGGCGACACATCGGCGAGCGACACCCAGTCGCCGCGCCGTTCGGTGAGATCGACGCGCGTGCGCTGCAACGGCGTGCCGTCGCGCGCGAGCAGCACCCAGTCGGAACTGCGCCAGCCGCGCCGCACGTCGTCGTAGCCGGGCAGCGCGTGCGCGATGAGCGGCGCGGCCAGCACGACGGCGACGAATACGCGGCCGGCGAAGCGCGCCGGCCGCGGCAAAACCAGATCGATCATCGCTTACTCACGACTTGCCTGCGTCGGCCGGCTTCACGGTCATCGGCGGGTTCGGCCACAGGCCATACACGGACGGCGCGTACAGCGCCTCGACGCGCGTCGGCGGCAGCCCGAAGGTGCCGACGTTGTTCAGCCGCACCGTGTATTCGACCGCGAATTTGCCCTTCGGCAGATAGTCGTAATACGCGCGGTAGCCGTCGAAGTCGCGTTCGATGAACGCCGGCCATGCGCCGTCCGGGGATTTCTCGCCCTGCGTCGCGGCTTCGGAGTCGCGGCCAAGGCCCGAGCCGAGAATCGTCGCGCCGGACGGGATCGGATCGTTGACGACGACCCACGTCATGTCGCTCTGCGCATCGATGTCGAGATGCACGCGCACGACGTCGCCGCGCGTCAGCACGCCCTTGACGGCGGGCGACACGGGCGTGACGGTCTTCGTGATCCGGTAGCCGGCCGCGAATGGCGAGCGCAGCGGCACGGCCGCGAGACTCTCGACGGTCGCCCACGGGCGGCCCGTGCCGTCCTGCGTGACGGACAGCGTGGCCGGCGCCTGCGACGCACGCGGCCACGGCATCAGCACGCTGCA
>NZ_VWWG01000372.1:0-233 GCF_011753085.1 Burkholderia sp. Tr-862 | reverse complement strand
AAAAAAAAAAACGATTAGCTAATATACAACATCATTCTGCAACAAAAACACACTCATACTACACTTAATAATTATTCCACTGCGCACACTACGTAATTGATATACTCACCACCCTGAACGCCCTGCCATACAGCCGTCCCCTATCACATTACACACGTTCCAGTAACTGATCACAGTATACATCCCAGCATACGTCATCACAATACAACTGCTGTCACCCTATCATTCATTCT
>NZ_VWWG01000034.1:0-52921 GCF_011753085.1 Burkholderia sp. Tr-862 | reverse complement strand
GAACCGGTCGTCGGCCGTCCGGTCGCGCCTGCGGCGCCGGCTGCGGCAGCCACGCCGGCCGCATCCGACCGATTGTCAGGCAGCGTCGCATTCGACGCGCGCCCGCCGTCGCGGGATTGACCGGCGATGCGTCGCGCGAGCCGCCTGCCGCCCGACGCCGTTGTCCATGTTATTGACGCAGCGCTTCATGCGCTGCTTTTCTTATTCTCTTCATCCCGTCCGCAGCCATGCACGACAAAATCCTGATTCTCGACTTCGGTTCGCAAGTCACCCAACTGATCGCGCGCCGCGTGCGCGAAGCGCACGTCTACTGCGAAATCCACCCGAACGACGTGTCCGACGACTTCGTCCGCGAGTTCGCGCCGAAGGCGGTGATCCTGTCGGGCAGCCACGCCAGCACGTACGAAGACCACCAGCTGCGCGCGCCGCAGGCCGTGTGGGATCTCGGCGTGCCGGTGCTCGGCATCTGCTACGGCATGCAGACGATGGCCGTGCAGCTCGGCGGCAAGGTCGAGTGGAGCGACCACCGCGAATTCGGCTACGCGGAAATGCGCGCGCACGGCCATACGCGCCTGCTCGACGGCATCGAGGATTTCGCGACGGCCGAAGGCCACGGCATGCTGAAGGTCTGGATGAGCCACGGCGACAAGGTTGCCGAACTGCCGCCGGGCTTCGCGCTGATGGCGTCGACGCCGAGCTGCCCGATTGCCGGCATGGCCGACGAGGCGCGCGGCTACTACGCGGTGCAGTTCCATCCGGAAGTCACGCACACGGTGAAGGGCCGCCAGATCATCGAACGCTTCGTGCTGCAGATCGCCGGCGCGAAGCCCGACTGGATCATGAGCAACCACATCGAGGAAGCCGTCGCGAAGATTCGCGAGCAGGTCGGTGACGAGGAAGTGATTCTCGGGCTGTCGGGCGGCGTCGATTCGAGCGTCGCGGCCGCGCTGATCCATCGCGCGATCGGTGACCAGCTGACCTGCGTGTTCGTCGACCACGGCCTGCTGCGCCTGAACGAGGGCAAGATGGTGCTCGACATGTTCGAGGGCCGCCTGCATGCGAAGGTCGTGCACGTCGACGCATCCGAGCAGTTCCTCGGCCACCTGACCGGCGTGACCGATCCGGAAGCGAAGCGCAAGATCATCGGCCGCGAATTCGTCGAGGTGTTCCAGGCCGAAGCGAAGAAGCTGTCGAAGGCGAAGTGGCTCGCACAGGGCACGATCTATCCGGACGTGGTCGAGTCGGGCGGCACGAAGACGAAGAAGGCGACGACGATCAAGAGCCACCACAACGTCGGCGGCCTGCCGGAAACGCTCGGCCTGAAGCTGCTCGAACCGCTGCGCGACCTGTTCAAGGACGAAGTGCGCGAACTGGGTGTCGCGCTCGGCCTGCCGCCGGAGATGGTGTACCGCCATCCGTTCCCGGGCCCGGGCCTCGGCGTGCGGATTCTCGGCGAAGTGAAGCGCGAATACGCGGACTTGCTGCGTCGCGCGGATGCGATCTTCATCGAGGAACTGCGCGGCACGACCGCGACGGCGCATGACGCGGCAGCCGGCCTGTGCGGCGAAGCCGACGTCGGCAAGACCTGGTACGACCTGACGAGCCAGGCATTCGCGGTGTTCCTGCCGGTGAAGTCGGTCGGCGTGATGGGCGATGGCCGCACGTACGACTACGTGACTTCGCTGCGCGCGGTGCAGACCACCGATTTCATGACCGCGCATTGGGCGCACCTGCCGTACGCGCTGCTCGGCCGTGCGTCGAACCGGATCATCAACGAGGTGCGCGGGATCAACCGTGTGGTGTACGACATCTCAGGCAAGCCGCCGGCGACGATCGAGTGGGAGTGATGCGGCGCCGAGGCGTGCCTCGGTAGCCAATCACGGCATCGGATGATGCGAACGCCCGGCAGGGGAACCTGCCGGGCGTTTTTTTGTGCCGCGCGGGCCGAATGGCATCTCAGGGCTGCTTCGACAAGCAGGCGGTCGCATCCGCCCGATCTCTGCCGAGTTCCGCCAGATACGGCCACGGATAAATGCCGCGCGCATGACCGTCGCCGAACAGCAGGCGGATGCCGTAGCCGGCCGCTTCCACGCCGTCCAGCGTCAGGCCGGGTTGCGCGTCGACGCGGCCGCCACCGAGACGGATCTTCCGGCATGCGGCGCACGGGCACTCGCTGCGCAACCGCGCATAGCCGATGCGTTGCATGTCGCCGTCCGGCCAGCGCAGCACCAAGGCACGCGCCGCATGATCGACGCGAATCTCGGTCGGCATCATCATCGTGCGTCATCTCCGAGCTGCGCGATCGCGATCCGCACGGCTTTGCGCACCTCGGGATCGCGATCCTCCAGGGCGCCGTGCAGCGCGGGCAGCGTCGCCGGATCGCGCAGTTCGCCCAGCGCGAGTGCCGCCTCCTTGCGCAGGTTGCTGATCGCATGCGACAGCAGTCCGACGACGGCCGGCGCCGCGGCCGCGTCGCGCAATTGCCCGAGTGCGCGCACCGCACGCAAGCGCACCTGCCAGTAATCGTCGTCGAGCGCGGCGACGAGCGGTGCGCGTGCGGCCGCGACGCGCAGCTTGCCGAGCGTCGCGGCGGCTTCCTCGCGTACCTGCCATTCGGCGTCGCGCAACGCCGTCAGCAACGCGGTGACGACGGCCGCGTCGTCGGGCGTCGCGAATCCGACCGCTCCGATCGCGATGCGCCGCACGTCCGCATGCGTGTCGGTCGTTGCGATGCGCGCGAGCGGCGGCAGCGCGCAGGCGTCCTTAAGCCAGCCGAGCACGGCGACGGCCTCGGCGCGCACGGCCGACACCGGCGCGTCGAGCGCGCGCAGCGCCGGCGCGAATGCGTCGGGATCGCGCAGTTCGCGCAACCCGCGCAGCACGGCGACGCGTACGAACGGTTCGGCGTGTTCGGCCCAGCGGCACAACACGGCGCCGGACGCGACGTCCTTCAGTTCGGACAGGCTTTGTGCGGCGATCGCGCGCACGTCGTCGTCGGGATCGAGCAGCGCACGGCACAGCGCGTCGACGACATCGGGTTGTTCCCAGGCGGCAAGCACGCGCGCGGCTTCGCCGCGCACGTCGGCGGACGGATCGTCGCGCAGCGCCGCAACGAAGGTCGGCACGAGCTCGGGATCCTCGAGATCGGCGAGTTCGAGCAGCGCAATGCGGCGCACCGATGCATCGGCTGCGGCAACGCGTGAGACGAGCGCGGCATGGTCGGAATCGGGTGCGCCGGGCAGCGGGAAAGCAGGGGAAGAAGCGGTCATGGGCGAAAACTCGGAGCAGTCAGGCGCGTGCGGTCGCGCAGCAGCGCCAGGCAGCGGCGCTTGATGTCGACGAACGCGCAGCGCAGGTTTCATGTGTCGTGAGCACGGTAGTGGGAAAGCGCCGCCCCGGCGGCGCGCGGGATCAGCGCAGCAGGTACGGAATGTCGACCTTGACCGCGCCGGTCGGGCAATCGCGTTCGCATGGCATGCAGTACCAGCATTCGTCGAACTGCATGTACGCCTTGCCCTTGGTCACGTCGATCGCGAGCAGGTCGAGCGGGCACACGTCGACGCAGACGGTGCAGCCCTTGTCGGCGATGCAGCGGTCCTCGTCGATCGTCACGGGCGCGCTGCTGCGCAGGAAGATGTCGTGCGGGGTATGGGGCACGTAAGGCTCCTCGGAGTCAGAGTACGGCCGCGCGTGCGGCCGGTTCGCGGATGCGCAAGTGCGCGTACGCGCTGCGTTCGTCGTCGGCAAGCGGCACGACGTAGGGTTCGACTGGCCGCTTCTCGCTGCGCATCGTGCCGTCGGCGCTTTTGCGCAGCCAGGTGTGGCAGAACCATTCGGCGTCGTTGCGCTGCGGGAAGTCGACGCGATGGTGGTACAGCCCCCAGCGGCTCTCGGTGCGGAACAGCGAAGCACGCGCGGCCATTTCGGCGCAGTCGCGGATCGCGCGTACTTCGGCCGCGCGCATCAGTTCATGCGGGTGATTCGCGTTTATTTGTTCGATATCCTCAATAATTCCGTCAAAACGTTGCAAGCCGATTTCCATCTTGCGCGTCACCTTCGGTGGTTGAAGATAGTCGTTCACCATGCGGCGCAGCTTGTATTCGACCTGCGCCGGCGCGAGGCCGCGCTCGCGCGTGAGCGGCGCGAGCACGCGGGTGCGTTCGGCGGCGACCTGTTCGTCGTCCACCGGCGCGTGATCGCGGCCGGCCACATAGTCGGCGGCGTTCTGCCCGGCGAACCAGCCGTAGGTGAACGCGCCGAGCATGTAGTTGTGCGGGACGGCCGCCATGTCGCCAGCCGCATAGAGCCCCGGCACGGTCGTTTCCGCGCGCGCATTCACGTACACGCCGGACGCGCTGTGGCCGCTGCACAAACCGATCTCGGAGATGTGCATCTCGACCATCTGGCGCCGGTAGTCGGTGCCTCGTCCCGCATGGAAGCGGCCGCGGCTCGGCCGCTCGTTCGTGTGCAGGATTTGTTCGATGGTCTGGATCGTTTCCTCGGCGAGGTGGTCGAGCTTCAGGAACACCGGACCGTTGCCGCTTTGCAGTTCCTGGTAGAACTCCCACATCATCTGGCCGCTCCAGTAGTCGCACTCGATGAAGCGCTCGCCCTTGCCGTTCGCGGTGAAGCCGCCGAGCGGCCCCGTCACGTACGCGCAGGCCGGGCCGTTGTAGTCCTTGATCAGCGGGTTGATCTGGAAGCACTCGAGGTTCGCGAGCGCCGCGCCCGCGTGATACGCCATCGCGTAGCCGTCGCCCGCGTTGGTCGGGTTCTCGTACGTGCCCATCAGGTAGCCGGACGCGGGCAGCCCGAGACGGCCGGCCGCGCCGCAGCACAGGATCACGGCCTTCGCGCGGATCACGTGAAAATCGGCGGTACGGCAGTCGAAGCCGAGCACGCCGCTCGCGCGGCCCTGCGCGTCGGTCAGCACGCGCGTCGCGACGATGCGGTTCGTGATGGCGATGCGCGCGCGCTTCAGCTGCCGGTACAGCACCTTCTTGATGTCGTGTCCTTCCGGCATCGGCAGCACGTACGAACCCATGTGGTGGACCTTCTTCACCGCGTAGTCGCCGGTGCCGTCCTTTTCGAACTTCACGCCCCAGCGGTCGAGCTGCTCGATCGTCGCGAAGCTGTGCGTCGCATACGCGTAGACGGCTTCCTGGTCGACGATCCCGTCGTTGGCGATCGTGATCTCGCGCGTGTACTGCTCGGGCGTCGCATGGCCGGGGATCACCGCGTTGTTCAGGCCGTCCATCCCCATCGAGATCGCGCCGCTGCGTTTCACGTTGGCCTTCTCCAGCAGCAGCACGCGCAGCGACGGGTCGCGCTCCTTGGCCTTGATCGCGGCCATCGGGCCGGCCGTGCCGCCGCCAACCACGACGATGTCGTATTCGAGTACATGAGTATTCATTGCGGGTTCCTCGCAGGTTGACGCGCCTTCTGCCGATCGATGCGCAACCGGTACTGGAAGGCGTCGCCGCGGAAGTACAGGTGTTCGTAGTCGACCGGCGTACCCGACGCGTCGTGCGTCAGGCGCTCGATCCGCAGCACCGGGCTGCTTTCCTCGACGCGCAGCGCATCGACGATTTCATCGTCGGCGAGGATCGCGTCGATCGACACGTCGGCGTGACCGAGTGGCACGCCGCAGTCGTTCTCGAGGATCAGGAAGATGTCGCGGGTCGCGAGATCCGCGCCCGCGAGCCGCTTCCCGAGCGCCTCGGGCACCCAGGTCTGTTCGAGCGATACGGGCTCGCGGTTGAGCAGCCGCACGCGGTGGATCTCGACGAGCGGCGCGCCTTCCGGCACGTTCAGCTTCGTCGCGAGATGGCGGTCGGCCTTCACGGTGCGAACGCTGCGCAGCTGGTTGACGATCTCGTAGCCCATCGAAGACATCGCCTCGGCGAAGCCCTGCAGCGACGTCACGTTCTGGAACGCCTTCGGCTTCGACACGAAGGTGCCCTTGCCGTGCAGCCTGAACAGCAGGCCTTCCTTCTGCAGGTCGCCGAGCGCCTGGCGCACCGTGATGCGGCTCACGTCGAACATCGCGCACAGTTCGTGCTCGGACGGCATCCGGCTGTGCGGCGCATGGGTGCCGTCGAGGATCCGTGCGCGCAGCGTGTCCTTGATCTGCACGTAGAGCGGGACCGCCGACAGCGGCACGACGTTGGGTGGGGTCATCGATCAGCTTGTTATGACAAGATGGCTCGAGTGTAGTGAGCGCGCTCGCGCGCCCAAACCAACGATTTCTGATTTCGACTTTCCGATTCCGGAAAAGGGGGGCGGCGGCGCGGCCGATGCGCGTCGGGATCTGCCCCTTGTCGGTCGCCCGAATATCGGCCGACGATCGGACATTCGCGCTGGCCGGCGTCGTGCGTGTCGATTTTCCGGTACGCCGTTCGTCGTGTTGATATCGACCGGGCGGGCCGGGCGGCCGCGGTCCGGTTCCTCATCGATGCCTGTACGACGGAGCGAAAGGAGAGACCAGATGCCTGATTCCCGCTATCGCTGGGTGATCGTCGCCGCGGGCGGCCTGATGGGCTGCATCGCGATCGGCGCGATGTTCTCGCTGCCCGTGTTCCTGCGGGCCATTGCACGCGACACCGGCTGGTCGATGACCGGCATTTCCGCCGCGATGACGCTCGGCTTCATCGCAATGGCCTTCGCGAGCATCGGTTGGGGCAGCCTGTCGGACCGCATCGGCACGCGCGCGGTGGTCGTGACGGGCGCCGTGCTGCTGTCGGCGAGCCTGGCGCTCGCGAGCCGTGCGCCGTCGCTGCTCGCGTTCCAGCTGATTTTCGGGCTGGCCGTCGGCAGTGCGACGGCCGCGGTGTTCGCGCCGATGATGGCATGCGTGACCGGCTGGTTCGACACGCACCGCAGCCTCGCGGTATCGCTGGTGTCGGCCGGCATGGGCATGGCGCCGATGACGATGGCGCCGCTCGCGGCCTGGCTCGTGTCGAGCCACGGCTGGCGCACGTCGATGCTGGCGATCGCCGCGCTGGCCGCCGTCGTGATGATTCCGGCGTCGCTGCTCGTGCGCCGTGCGCCCGCGCTCGATGGGCCGTACGCCGGGCCACTCGACGGGCCTAGGCCGGCAGGCGAGCCCCCGACCGTGCCGCTGTCGGTCGGCGGCGCGCTGCGCTCGCCGCAGTTCCTCGTGCTGCTGCTGACCAACTTCTTCTGCTGCGCGACGCACTCCGGCCCGATCTTCCATACGGTCAGCTACGCGGTGACCTGCGGGATTCCGCTGATCGCCGCGGTGTCGATCTACAGCGTCGAGGGGCTCGCCGGCATGGGCGGACGCATCGCGTTCGGGCTGCTGGGCGACCGCCTCGGCGCGAAGCGCATGCTGGTGGCGGGGCTGCTCGCGCAGGCGCTGGGTGCGCTCGGCTATTACTTCGTGCGCACGCTGGACGGGTTCTACGCGGTCGCGACGCTGTTCGGCTTCATCTATGCGGGCGTGATGCCGCTCTATGCGGTGCTCGCGCGCGAGAACTTCCCGCTGCGGATGATGGGCACCGTGATCGGCGGCTGCGCGATGGCCGGCAGCCTCGGGATGGCGGCGGGGCCGGTCGCCGGCGGCCTGATCGTCGATGCGCTGGGCAGCTACGGCTGGCTGTACCTCGGATCGTTCGCGATCGGCCTCGGCGCGTTCCTCGTCGCGATGATGTTCCGGCCGTTTCCCAAGGAGCGGTCGCAGACGGTCGCCGCATGACCCGGCGGCCCCGAACCGGCGATTTCGGCGGAATGACGAACGCGGGTTCCCCGGACGAAAATAAAAAAAACGGGGGCGGCGTCGCCTGCACAAATCACGCCAAGACCACGCCAAATTCGCGCGGAGCCTGCTGCGGCGCAGCACAGCGGGAAGTCGCGGCGATCGGCACGCATGCACGCAGATTCGGCCCCTAAAAACGCAATATCGAGCATCCGTTCGAATGGCCTGTCATACGCGCGTCACCCTGCTAGAATTCGGCTGCCGCATTGTTCCGATTGACTGATGAGACTGCTTGACGCACTAGTCGAACAACGAATCGCCGCCGCCGCCGCGCGGGGCGAGTTCGACGATTTGCCGGGTACCGGCGCGCCGCAGGCGCTGGATGACGACCTGCTCGTACCCGAGGAGGTGCGGGTGGCCAACCGTATCCTGAAGAACGCGGGCTTCGTGCCGCCGGCCGTCGAGCAACTGCGCGCGCTGCGCAACCTGCAGGACGAACTGCAGGCGGTCAGCGACCGCGCCGCGCGCTGCCGGCTGCAGGCGAAGATCCTCGCGCTCGACATGGCGCTCGAATCGCTGCGCGGCGGCCCGATGGTGATGCCGCGCGACTATTGCCGGCGCATCGCGGAGCGTCTGTGCGAACGCGGGCTCGACGACATGCCCGCCGAAGCGGGGCCGATGTGAGCACCGACGCGCTGCATGACGCGGCAGCCGGATCCGCAGCCTCTACCGATTCTCCCGTTCCCGAAGCCGCCCCCGTGTCGGCGCGCGACCTGCATTTCATGCGTCTCGCGCAGGCTGCCGCCGAAGAGGCGCGCGCGGCCGGTGAAGTGCCGGTCGGCGCGGTGCTGGTATGCGGCGACGAGGTGATCGCGCGTGGCTTCAACCATCCGATCGGCGGGCACGACCCGTCGGCCCATGCGGAAATGGCCGCGCTGCGCATGGCCGCGCAGCATCTGCAGAATTACCGGATGCCCGGCTGCGAGCTGTACGTGACGCTCGAGCCATGCCTGATGTGTGCGGGCGCGATCATGCACGCACGCATCGCACGGGTCGTCTACGGCGCCGCCGATCCGAAGACGGGCGCGTGCGGCAGCGTGATCGACGCGTTCGCGAATCCGCAGCTCAACCACCATACCGAGGTGACCGGCGGCGTGCTCGCCGACGAGTGCGGCGCCGCGCTGAAGTCGTTCTTCGCGGAACGCCGCCGCGCGCTGCGTGAAGCGCGGCTCGCCCGCGACGCCGAAGCCGGCGCGTCGTAAGCGCCCCCGAACGCGCCCGTCCCCCGAAGCGGGGCGGGCTGCCCGGTTCCGTGAACCCGAGACGGTTCGGACCCTCTAAGCAGGTTTGACGACCCTGAACCCTTCCGCCATGTCCTTCCAGCCCGCCGCGTCCTACACCATCCGCCTGCTGGCGCCGTCCGGTTATCCGCATGATCCGGACGCGATCAATCGCGCGCTCGAACGCCTGAGCGGCGCGCAGCAGCGCATCGAGAACATCGAGGCGCCGCAGCGCCGCTTTCAGCGTTTCGGCGGGACTGACGGCGAGCGGGCAGGCGACCTGAATCGCCTGGCGGATCCGGAGCGCGCGCTGCCGGACATCGGGCTCGCGGTGCGCGGCGGCTATGGTGCCGCCCGCATCCTGCACGGGCTCGACTATCGCGGGCTCGAGCGCCGCCTGCGCGACCAGCCGATCGCGCTCGTGGGCCACAGCGACTTCACTGCGGTCCAGCTCGCGCTGTACGCGAAGGCGCGCATCAAGACCTTCGGCGGCCCGATGCTGTCGGCCGACTTCGGCGCGGAAACACTGAGCGACTTCACGATGCAACACTTCTGGCAGACGCTGTCGCAGCCGACCACGACGATCATCGCCGAAGCGCCGCAGGTGCAGACCGTGAACGTGACGGGCACGCTGTGGGGCGGCAATCTCGCGATCCTCACGTCGCTCGTCGGCACGCCGTACATGCCCGATATCGAAGGCGGCATCCTGTTCATCGAGGACGTCAACGAGCAGCCGTTCCGGATCGAACGGATGATCTACCAGCTGCATCTGTCGGGGCTGCTCGCGCGCCAGCAGGCGCTCGTGCTCGGGCAGTTCACGGGCGCGCGGCCGTTCGAGTACGACAACGGCTACGACATGCAGGCGATGATCGATCAGGTGCGCTCGGTGGTCGGCATCCCGGTTGTCACGGGGCTGCAGTTCGGTCACGTGCCCGACCTGCTGACGCTGCCGTTCGGCGCGCAGGCGCAGCTCGTCGCGAATGCGCACGGTTTCCGGCTTACGCTTTCGGACTATCCGCATCTCGGCTAAGCCGGGCAGGCACTCTCGAAAGGCGGGGATTCCCCGCCTTTTCTTTAGGTAAGCGTGCAACTAACGGTCATAAATTTTCATCACCGCCGATCGGGTTTGTCTCATGGCGTGCACCATTTTTGTCAACAAAATAGCCGGAAGGGTATACACCGCGAACTGCCTTGAATAAGCCTGAGACGCTTGGGTTGTCTGAATTTCGTGCGCCGCGCACGGATCTGGCGCGACGGCGTGCACACCGGTTGTGCGCATTTCAGGAAAAGAATTGTTGACAATCTTTATGTCCATCCTAGGATGAGGACCATCACACGATGCAGATCATGAACGAGCCCGATTCCTATTCGTCCGGTACGGCCGGCCCCGAAGCGATCGCCGAGCGGATCCGCACGGCGATCCTCGAGCATCGGCTCGCGCCTGGCTCGAAGCTGACGGAGGCGCAGCTCTGCGACGTGTTCAGCGTGAAGCGCGGGACGATCCGGCAGGCGCTCGCGCTGCTCGCGGCCGACAAGCTGGTCGATCTCGAGCCGAACCGCGGTGCGTTCGTCGCGAGTCCGACGCTGCAGGACGTGCACGAGGTGTTCGAGATGCGCCGGATCATCGAGCTGGCCGTCGTCGAGCGGCTCGCGACGGGGCCGGGCGCGAAGCGGCTGAAGGGCGTCGCCGCGCTGATCGACAAGGAACGCAAGGCGTTCGAGCGGCACGATTTCGCGGCGTGGATCCGCCTGTCGGGCGAATTCCATACGGCGCTCGCGGCGCTGACGGGCAATGCGACGCTCTGCGAGTGCCTCGACGGGCTCGTTGCACGCTCGACGCTGATGTCGGCGCTGTACGAATCGCACGGGCGCAGCCCGTGCTCGTGCGATGACCACGATGAGATCCTGACCGCGCTGGAAGCGGGGGATCCGAAGCGGGCGGTGACGCTGATGGCGCACCACCTGCAGCATGTCGAACTGAAGATGCTGGACCGGCCCGCGCAAGGGCAGGTCGATTTGCGCGAAGTGTTCGGCGGCGCCTGAGCGGCGACGCGAACCGGCCCGCGCGCCACACGACGAGAGCAATGCAGGCCGGCGGTTTGCGCCGCCGGCCGCCAGTCCGACTCCGGGCGACGATCCGGAGCGATATCGATGACGGTGGAGCGGCCGGGCGGCCGCGTCAAGGAGAAGTCATGGCTCAGTTCAGTGTGGCGCACGACAGCGCGTATCCGGCGGAAGAAGGCGGCGAGGGCGGTGGTTCGCCGTTGCCGGACGGTTACAGTCAACGTTTGTACAACGAAGATTTAGCACCCCTCAAGAATCAGACATGGGGTTCGTACAACATCTTCGCGTTCTGGATGTCGGACGTGCACAGCGTCGGCGGCTACGTGTTCGCGGGCAGCCTGTTCGCGCTCGGGCTGACGAGCTGGCAGGTGCTGATCGCACTGATCGTCGGCATCACGATCGTGAACCGGCTGTGCAACCTGATCGCGCGCCCGAGCCAGCAGATCGGCGTGCCGTATCCAGTCGCGTGCCGTGCGACGTTCGGCGTCCTCGGCGCGAACGTGCCGGCCGTGATCCGCGGGCTGATCGCGATCGCGTGGTATGGCATCCAGACCTATCTCGCGTCCAGCGCGCTCGTGATCGTCGTGCTGAAGTTTTTCCCGCAATGGCTGCCGTACGCGGACGTCCATCGTTACGGCTTCCTCGGGCTGTCCGCGGTCGGCTGGGCCGGCTTCATGCTGCTGTGGGTGCTGCAGGCGTTCGTGTTCTGGAACGGGATGGAGACGATCAAGAAGTTCATCGACTTCGCGGGCCCGGCCGTCTACGTCGTGATGTTCATCCTGGCCGGCTACATGGTGTGGCGCGCGGGTTGGCGCAACATCGGCCTGAACCTCGGCGGCGTCAAGTATCACGGCGCGGAAGTGATTCCGGTGATGATCACGGCCGTGTCGCTCGTCGTGTCGTACTTCTCGGGGCCGATGCTGAACTTCGGCGACTTCTCGCGCTACTGCCGCTCGTTCGGCGACGTGAAGCGCGGCAACTTCTGGGGGCTGCCGGTCAACTTCCTCGCGTTCTCGCTCGTGACGGTGATCACGACGGCCGCGACGCTGCCGGTGTTCGGCGAACTCATCACCGATCCTGTCGCGACGGTCGGCCGCATCGATCATCCGACCGCGGTGATCCTCGGCGCGCTGACCTTCACGATCGCGACGATCGGCATCAACATCGTCGCGAACTTCGTGTCGCCCGCGTTCGACTTCTCGAACGTCGCGCCGCGGCTGATCAGCTGGCGCGCGGGCGGGATGCTCGCCGCCGTCGCGTCGATCTTCATCACGCCGTGGAACCTGTTCAACAACCCGGCCGTGATCCACTACACGCTCGACGTGCTCGGCGCCTTCATCGGTCCGCTGTACGGCGTGCTGATCGCCGACTTCTACCTCGTCAAGCGCGGCCGCCTCGTGCGCGACGACCTGTACACGATGTCGGAGAGCGGCACCTACTGGTACACGGGCGGCGTGAACCGCCGCGCGCTCGCCGCGCTGCTGCCGGCCGCGGTGATCGCGGTTGTCTGCGTGATGATGCCGGGCTGGCAGGCCGCCGCGAACTTCTCGTGGTTCATCGGCGCGGGGCTCGGCTTCGTGTTCTACCGACTGCTCGTGAGCACGAAGGCCTGAGGAGCGCGCGATGAAGATCAAGCTGATCAATCCGAATACGACGCAGCGGATGACGGATGCGATGGGCCGCTGCGCGCGTGAAGTCGCGGCCGCGGGCACCGAGATCGTCGCGGTGAGCCCGCCGATGGGGCCGCCGTCGATCGAAGGTTATTACGACGAGGCGCTCGCGACGCCCGGGCTCCTCGCCGAGATCGCGCAAGGCGAGCGCGACGGCTGCGACGCGTACGTGATCGCGTGTTTCGGCGATCCGGGCCTGTATGCGGCGCGCGAGGTCGCGCGCGGGCCGGTGGTCGGGATCGCCGAGGCGGCGATGCACGCGGCGAGCGTGCTCGCGCCGGGCTTCTCGGTCGTCACGACGCTCGCGCGCACCTGCGGGATGGCATGGCATCTCGCCGAGCGCTACGGGATGAAGCGGTTCTGCCGCAATGTGCGCGCGACCGACGTCGCGGTGCTCGAGCTCGACCGGCCAGGCTCGGCCGCGCGGCGGATCATCGTCGACGAATGCCGGCGCGCGCTCGACGAGGACGGCGCCGACGCGATCGTGCTCGGCTGTGCGGGAATGGCCGAATTCGCGCACGAGATCGAGCAGCAGATCGGTGCGCCGGTCGTGGAAGGCGTGACGGCGGCCGTGAAGTGGGCCGAGGCGCTCGTCGCGCTGCGCCTCGCGACCGCGAAGCGCGGCGACTATGCGCGGCCGCTGCCGAAGCGCTATGACGGCGAATTCGCGCGCTTCAGCCCGGCGGAGGACGCGTCGCCGGCCGCCGCCACCGTGCGCAGCGGGACCGCCGAGCCGGAACGGGCGCCGAATTTGCCGCAACCGCACATACACACCGTCTGACATGCACTATCTGCGCCGCTGTATGGGCGCGTCTGCACCTTTTCGCTACACTGGGCCGTCATCGCATCGGCCCGCGCGGCCGGCCTCCGGCACACGCGCGGGTCGATGCGAACCCATTATTCCGGCAAGCTTTCGCCGCACTTCGAACCCATGTCACTCGATCCCAACTATCCTCGCGACCTGATCGGCTACGGCCGCTATCCCGTGCAGGCGAACTGGCCCGGGCGCGCCCGCGTCGCCGTGCAATTCGTCCTGAACTACGAGGAGGGCGGCGAGAACTGCGTGCTGCACGGCGATCCGGGCTCCGAGCAGTTCCTGTCCGAAATCGTCGGCGCGGCCGCGTATCCGGACCGCCACATGAGCATGGAATCGATCTACGAATACGGTTCGCGTGCCGGCGTATGGCGCATCCTGCGCGAATTCGAGAAGCGCGGGCTGCCGCTGACGGTGTTCGGCGTCGGCATGGCGATCGAGCGCCATCCGGAACTCGCGCGCGCATTCGTCGAGCTCGGTCATGAGATCGCGTGCCACGGCTGGCGCTGGATCCACTACCAGAGCATGACGCCCGAGCTCGAGGCCGAGCACATGCGCCTCGGGATGGAAGCGATCGAACGCGTGACGGGCGAGCGTCCGCTTGGCTGGTATACCGGCCGCGACAGCCCGAACACGCACCGTCTCGTCGCGGAATACGGCGGCTTCCTGTACGACTCCGACAACTATGGCGACGACCTGCCGTTCTGGATGGATGTCGCCGTGTCGGGCGGCGGTACGTCGCCGCAGCTGATCGTCCCGTACACGCTCGATACGAACGACATGCGCTTCGCGACGCCGCAGGGCTTCAACACCGGCGATCACTTCTTCGACTACCTGCGCGACGCATTCGACGTGCTGTACGCCGAGGGCGACGAAGCGCCGAAGATGCTGTCGATCGGCATGCACTGCCGGTTGCTGGGCCGGCCGGGGCGTTTTCGCGGGCTGCAGCGTTTCCTCGACCACATCGAGCAGCACGATCGCGTATGGGTGACGCGCCGTGTCGATATCGCGCGTCATTGGCGTGAACATCATCCGTATCAGCCCAATCATCGAAACGAAGGGAAAGCATGAAGGCGATGCGTTACACGTTGGATCAACTCAACACGATGGCGCCGAGCGCATTCGTCGCGGCGCTGTCGGGGATCTTCGAACATTCGCCGTGGGTGGCCGAGGTCGCCGCGGCCGAGCGGCCGTTCGCGAGCATCGACGCGCTGCACAAGACGATGTCGGATGCGGTCGAGACGGGCGGCGAAGCGCGCCAGCTCGCCCTGATCAACGCTCACCCGGAGCTGGCCGGCAAGGCCGCCGTGCGCGGCGAGCTGACGGCCGAGTCGACGCGCGAGCAGAGCGGCGCGGGTCTCGACCAGTGCACGCAGGAAGAGTTCGACAAGCTGCTGACGCTGAACCGCACGTATCGCGAGAAGTTCGGTTTCCCGTTCATCCTCGCGGTGCGCGGCTATGACCGGCACGGCATCATCGCGAACTTCGAGTCGCGCGTGAATCATTCGCGCACCGAGGAACTGCGCGCGAGCCTCGACCAGATCTACCGGATCGCGCGCTTTCGCCTCGACGACCTGATCGACGCCTGACACCGCACACGGCCTGCTGCGTCGCAGCGGCCTGATCGCCTCACTGAAACAAGGAAACATCATGGCTGTTCCGCTTCTCGATCCCAACGCACCCGATTTCACGCGGCGCTACGTGAACCTTGCCGACCCGCGTCTCGGTGCGCAGGCGCTCGAGGCCAGCGACGACTTCTTCGCGCCGAAGGACCGGATGCTGAACCCCGAGCCGGCGGTGTTCATCCCCGGCAAGTACGACGATCACGGCAAGTGGATGGACGGCTGGGAGACGCGCCGCAAGCGCACGACGGGCTATGACTGGTGCATCGTCAAGCTCGCGCGGCCGGGCGTGATCAAGGGTTTCGACATCGACACGAGCCACTTCACCGGCAACTTCCCGCCGGCCGCGTCGATCGAGGCCGCGTACGTGGCCAATGGCGCGCCGACGCATGCGACCGAGTGGGTCGAGATCGTGCCGTCGACGACGCTTCAGGGCAACAGCCATCACTACGTCGAAGCGAGCGATGCCCGTGCGTTCACGCATCTGCGCGTGAACATCTATCCGGACGGCGGCATCGCGCGCCTGCGCGTGTACGGCCAGCCGCAGCTCGACTGGGCCGGCGCGAGCGCGACCGAGCAGTTCGACCTCGCGGCGATGGAAAACGGCGGCTACGTGGTGGCCGCGAACAACCAGCACTTCGGCGTCGCGTCGAACCTGCTGCTGCCGGGCCGCGGCGTGAACATGGGCGACGGCTGGGAAACCCGGCGCCGCCGCGAACCGGGCAACGACTGGGCGATCATCGCGCTCGCGCAGCCGGGCGTGATCCGCAAGATCGAAGTCGATACCGCGTTCTTCAAGGGCAACTACCCGGACCGCTGCTCGATCCAGGCTGCGTACGTGTCAGGCGGCACCGACAGCTCGCTGATCACGCAGTCGATGTTCTGGCCGGTGCTGCTCGGCGAACAGAAGCTGCAGATGGACAAGCAGCATTACTTCGAACACGAAATCGCCTCGTTGGGCCCGGTAACCCACGTACGCCTGAACATCATTCCGGACGGTGGCGTATCGCGCGTGCGTCTGTGGGGGACGCTCGACAAATGAAGACGCTTGCAATCGAACCGCTGACCAAGGAAGCGTTCGCGCCGTTCGGCGACGTGATCGAAACGGAGGGCGCGAAGCAGATTCCGATCAACCTCGGCACGACGATCCGCTTTCACGATCTCGCGAAAGTCGACGTGGCGGACGAAGACGGCCGCACGCTCGTCAACCTGTTCCGCGGTCAGCCGCGCACGCTGCCGTTCGAGGTGAAGATGCTTGAGCGCCATCCGCTCGGCAGCCAGGCGTTCGTGCCGCTGAACGACCAGCCGTATCTCGTCGTCGTCGCGCCGGCGGGCGATCTCGATGCGTCGAAGATCCGCGCGTTCGTGACGAGCGGGTGGCAGGGCGTCAACTATGCGAAGGGCGTGTGGCATCACCCGCTGATCGCACTCGGCGGCGTCAGCGACTTCATTGTCGTCGATCGCGGCGGTGAAGGCCTGAACCTGAACGAGCAGGATCTGCAGGAATCGCTGTGGCTCACCGAGGACGCGCTCGATGCGCTGACGGCCTGAGCCGGATTGCTGTCGTTGCCGTTCGAAGCAACCCGCGCGATTCGCGCGGGTTTTTTTATGCGTGGCGCGCGTGCATCACGTCGCGGCCGGGGCCTCTTCGACGTGGGTGTCGCGCTTGCGCCTGATGTCGCGTACGCGCACGACGTCGTGGCGCCTTGGCATGCGCATGACGATTCGCGCATCGTCGCGTTTCGCGGCCGGCCCGCGGACGAAGTTGCGACGACACGGACATGACGTGGTGGGGCGCCGGGGCATTGGCCGCATGCTATCGTGCCCATATCGCCACCGCCCGAAGTCCGGTTCCGGACCCGTCCCCGATGAGTCAACCTGAAAACGACCTCGCGGTCCTGCTGCGCACGATGCAGCCCGAGCTGCACCGTGGTGCCTTCGCATTCGTCGCGCTGCCGGCCGATGCGGAAATATCGTTATCCGAAGCGATCGCGACGTTCCGCGAAGCGGAAGGCATGACGGTCGTGGTCGACGAGGAGACTGCGGCACGTCACGGCTGGCCCGTGCTGTTTCGCGCCGCGTGGATCACGCTGACCGTGCATTCGGATCTCGCGGCGGTCGGCCTGACGGCCGCGTTCGCGCGAGCATTGGGCGCGGCCGGCATCAGCTGCAACGTGATGGCCGCTGCGTATCATGATCACATCTTCGTGCCGTTCGACGACGGCCCGCGCGCGCTCGATGCGCTCGTCGCGCTGCAGCGTGACGCGATGCGCGGCTAGCGGGCGACGCGTTTCATACAGGCAAAAAAAACGGGCCCGTTTCCGGGCCCGCGAACGGAGAGGATGTGCCGGCAACCGACCGCCGGCGCACGGCGGCTTACTTGACCGCGCCGCCCTCGAACCATGCGGCGAGCTTCACGCGCTCGTCGTCGGTCATGTGCGTGACGTTGCCGATCGGCATCGCCTTCAGGCGCACGGCCTGTTCGTAGATCCGCTGCGCGTTCTTCGACACTTCGTCTGGCGTGTCGAACATCACGCCGGCGGGCGCGCTGCCCATCAGCGTCGGCTTGGCCGAGTGGCACTCGACGCAGCGCTGCTGCAGGATCGGCATGATGTCGTTGATCACGATCTTCGGTGCGTTCGCCGCCTGCGCTTCCGGTGCGACCGGCTTCGGCATCGTCCACACGAGCGCGCCCGACAGCAGTGCGACGCCGCCGATCGGCAGGTACCACAGCTGCTTGCCGCGGTGACGCATCACGAAGAACTGACGGATCAGCGCGCCGGCCAGCATGATCAGCACGAGCACGACCCAGTTGAACTTGTTCGTGTACGTCATTGCATAGTGGTTCGACAGCATCGCGAACACGACCGGCAGCGTGAAATACGTGTTGTGCACCGAGCGCTGCTTGCCGCGCTTGCCGTAGATCGGGTTCGGCTCTTCGCCCTTGAGCATCTTGTCGACCATCTTGCGCTGACCCGGGATGATCACGAAGAACACGTTCGCCGACATGATCGTCGCGAGCATCGCGCCGACGATCAGGTACGCTGCACGGCCCGCGAAGATGTGGCACGCGAGGTACGCGGCGACGACGACGTAGAGGCCCACGCAGATGCCGAGCACGCGATCGTTGGTGCCGAGGATGCGGCACAGCGAGTCGTAGACGATCCAGCCGGCCGCGAGGAAACCCAGCGCGGATGCGACGGCGACCACCGGGCCCATGTCGAGCACGCTCTTGTCGATCAGGTACGTGTTCGGTGCGAGCAGGTACAGCACGAAGAACAGCGAGAAGCCCGACAGCCAGGTCGTGTACGACGGCCACTTCGACCAGTGCAGGTCATCCGGCATTTCCGGCGGGGCGACCGTGTACTTCTGCATGTTGTAGAAACCGCCCCCGTGGACGTGCCACAGCTCGCCGAACACGCCGCGCTTGCGCTGGTTCGCGTCGGTAGGCGGTTTCAGGCTGTTATCGAGCGCGACGAAATAGAAGGACTCGCCGATCCACGCAATGGCGACGATGACGTGCAGCCATCGCAGCGCGAGGTTCAGCCAGTCGGTGATGAAGCCTTCCATGAAACTCCTCCAGACTCAGATCGTTATCTTTGATGCGGGCGCCGATGCGTGTGTCAGCTGCCGCGATAGGTGCTGTACGACCACGGCGACACGAGCAGCGGCACGTGGTAGTGCGATGCGGTGTCGGCGATGCCGAAGCGCAGCACGACGCGGTCGACGAAGCGGGGCTCGGGCACCTTCACGCCGAGCGACGCGAAGTAGTCGCCGGCGTGGAATACGAGTTCGTATTCGCCGGCGGCGAGCGCGGCGCCTTCGAGCAGCGGTGCGTCGCAGCGGCCGTCGCTATTGGTCAGCACGGTCTTGATCGCGCGGCGCGATTCGCCGTCCAGCGCGTAGAGGTCCACCTTGATGGCAGCGCCGGGACGACCGTGCGCCGTATCGAGTACGTGGGTAGTGAGCTTTCCCATTCGCAATTGTCCTTGTGTGAATGCGAGGTTCGGCGGCGACTCGATCCATTGACTGTGCGGCGGATCGAGGCTCCACGTCACGTGGCTACATACCCGTCGGCGAGATTGAAGCGAGCGCCGTGCAGGCATTGTAAAAAGGTTCCCCGCGCAAATACGGGCGCGATATCAAAGATAATGCGCCGCGCATGAACCGCTGTCGACGGCACGCCGGGAGCGGCCGGCGGCCCGCGATTCCGGGGCCTCGCGCCCCGTGCGCGGCGTACCATATCGAAACCGTGAAGCGCGGTATTCGGGATCGCGCATTGTGCGCCGCGCGCGCTTGGGCGATGCTGCCGCCGTGCGCGTCGGGCCGTGAGCCCGCGCGCACCCCGAAGACGGCATGCACGCCGGGTAACCGGGCCAGCGCGTTCGAACGGACGCAGGCACCGGGGCGTGCCGCGAATCAGCGTTCGAACGGCTTTGTGAACGTCACCGGGAGCGGCTCCCGGGGCAGAACGACGCGGAGAACGCATGAATCTCGAGCAGCACGCCGGCGCACGCGCGCCACAGCCATCCTCATCCCGCCCGAAAACCCTGCTGGTCAAGCACGCCGACGTGCTCGTGACCATGGACGACACGCGCCGCGAACTGCGCGACGCGGGGCTCTATATCGAAGACAACCGGATCGTCGCGGTCGGCCCGAGCGCCGAGCTGCCCGATCGCGCCGACGAAGTGCTCGACCTGCGTGGCCACCTGGTGATCCCGGGGCTCGTGAACACGCACCATCACATGTACCAGAGCCTCACGCGCGCGGTGCCGGCCGCGCAGAACGCCGAACTGTTCGGCTGGCTCACGAACCTGTACCGGATCTGGGCGCACCTGACGCCCGAGATGATCGAGGTGTCGACGCTGACCGCGATGGCCGAGCTGCTGCAGTCGGGCTGCACGACGTCGAGCGACCACCTGTACATCTACCCGAACGGCAGCCGGCTCGACGACAGCATCGGCGCCGCACAGCGGATCGGCATGCGGTTTCACGCGAGCCGCGGCGCGATGAGCGTCGGCCAGCGCGACGGCGGGCTGCCGCCCGACTCGGTCGTCGAGCGCGAGCCCGACATCCTGCGCGACGCGCAGCGCCTGATCGAGACCTATCACGACGAAGGCCGCTACGCGATGCTGCGCGTGGTCGTCGCGCCGTGCTCGCCGTTCTCGGTGAGCCGCGGCCTGATGCGCGACGCGGCCGTGCTGGCCCGCGACTACGGCGTGTCGCTGCACACGCACCTGGCCGAGAACGTCAACGACATCGCGTACAGCCGCGAGAAGTTCGGCATGACGCCCGCCGAATACGCGGAAGATCTCGGCTGGGTCGGCCACGACGTGTGGCACGCGCACTGCGTGCAGCTCGACGATGCGGGCATCGCCCTGTTCGCGCGCACCGGCACCGGCGTCGCGCACTGTCCGTGTTCGAACATGCGGCTCGCGTCGGGCATCGCGCCGGTGAAGAAGATGCGTCTCGCGGGCGTGCCGGTCGGGATCGGCGTCGACGGTTCCGCGTCGAACGACGGCGCGCAGATGGTTGCGGAAGTGCGGCAGGCGCTGCTGCTGCAGCGGGTCGGCTTCGGGCCCGACGCGATGACCGCGCGAGAAGCGCTCGAGATCGCGACGCTGGGTGGCGCGAAGGTGCTGAACCGCGACGATATCGGCGCGCTGAAACCCGGCATGGCCGCGGACTTCGCCGCGTTCGACCTGCGCCAGCCGCTGTTCGCGGGTGCGCTGCACGATCCGGTCGCGGCGCTCGTGTTCTGCGCGCCGTCGCAGACGGCGTACACGGTGGTGAACGGGAAGGTGGTGGTGCGGGAAGGCCGGCTCGCGACGCTCGACCTGCCGCCCGTCATCGAGCGCCACAACGCCCTTGCGCACGCCCTCGTGGAGGCGTCGCGCTGACGCACGGGCGCGGGGCTCACGCCGCGCGCGGCGGATTAGGCGCGGCGGTGGTTACGGCCGCCAGGCCGTACCGCCACGGCACGGCCGGCGCGCGCTGGGCGCCATCAAGCCTCGATCAGCGTGCGGGTCGCTTCGGCGACGAGGCTGCGCAGCCAGCGCACTTCGTCGGAATAGTGGCAGCGTTCGTGCCACAGCTGGTAGTACTGCATCGGCGGGAAGTCGAGCGGCGCCGGCACGACCGACAGCGGCAGGAACTTCGCGTAATGATCGGCGAACAGGCGCGTCGTCGTGAAGATCAGGTCGGACTTCACCAGCACGTACGGTGCGAGGTTGAAGTACGGCAGCGTGACGACCACGTGGCGCTTGAGCCGCTCGCGCGCGAGGTGCACGTCGATCGCGCCGCGCTGGCCGACCGAGTACGGCGTCGGCGCGAGATGCGGCGCGTTCAGGTACTGGTCGAGCGTGAGCCCGCCGCGCTTCGCGAACGGGTGCGTGTTGCTCATCAGGCAGACGATTTCGTCGACGAACAAGTTCGACAGGTGCAGCTGTTCGGGCGGCTCGGGCCAGTTGCCGACGACGATGTCGAGCTTGCCGTCTTCCAGCGCGAGCTCGTAGTCGAACGCGGGGCCGAGCGAGTGGAACTCGAGCGTCGCATTCGGCGCGGCCAGGCGGAAGCGTTCGACGACGGTCGGCACGAACAGCACGTTCAGGTAGTCGGGGCAGCCGATCCGGTAGCAGCGGATCGACGTGGCCGGGTCGAAATTGTGCTGCTGGAACTTGATGCGCTCGATTTCACGCAGTGCGTTCTGCACCGGTTCGAGCAGGCGCAGCCCGTATTCGGTCGGGACCATGCCGGACTTGCCGCGCACGAGGAGCGGGTCGCCGGTGATGTCGCGCAAGCGCCGCAGCGCGGCGCTGATCGCCGGTTGCGACTGGTTCAGTTTGACGGCCGCGCGCGTGACGCTGCGTTCCATCAACAAGGTGTGCAAGACGCGCAAGAGGTACGTGTCGATCGCCTCGCGTTGCTGACTCATGATATCTCCGTTTATATGTCCGGGCTGATCGAGGGGGCGTAGGGGTATATGGTTTTTAATATGAACGAAAACCAGCGTCAAGAGATGGATACCCGCAGACGCCCGCCGGCCGGGCCTCGACACGGGGCCCGAACGGAGCGCAATGCAGGCGGGCGCGGCGCCGCGCGGATGCGCATTGCACGCATCCGGTGGTCAGGGGCACCGCGCGCGGTGCGTCAGTCGTCGATGCGCATGCCGACTTTCAGCGTGACCTGCCAGTGGATGACCTGATCGCCTTCGATGTGGCCGCGTGTTTCGGTCACCTGGAACCAGTGCAGGTTGTGCAGCGTCTTGCCGGCTTTCGAGATCGCGTTGCGGATGGCGTCGTCGCACGATTGCCGCGACGAGCCGGTCAGTTCGATCAGCTTGTAGACGTGGTCGCTCATGATGCGCTCCCTGGTATGTCCGTATGTGGTCGGTATGGCCGGCGCGAGCGGCGGGCCCGAAGCGGCACCGCGCGTGTCCGGCTTCTTGAGTGATAGGTATGATGGGCGGCAAGTGCAACCTCAATTGGAGACGGGGAACATCGTGGAAGTCGGATTTTGCGGACCGGGATTGATGGGCGCGCCGATGATTCGGCATTTGCTGGCGGCGGGCCACCGGGTCAGCGTATGGAACCGGACGCGCGGCAAGGCCGAGGCGCTTGAAAAAGACGGCGCGCAGGTGGTCGACACGCCGCGCGAACTGGCCCAGCGCGTCGACACGGTGTTCATGTGCGTGCTCGACGGCCGTGCGGTCGGCGACGTCGTGTTCGGCGAGCACGGGCTCCTTGCCGGCGATGCGAAGGCGCGCCGCTTGAAGCGCATCGTCGATCATTCGAGCATTCCGCCTGCCACGACGCGCGACTACGCGGCGCGCGCGGCCGCGCTCGGCGTCGGCTGGATCGACGCGCCCGTATCGGGCGGCGTGCCCGGCGCGCAGGCCGGTACGCTCGCGGTGATGGCGGGCGGCGGCGCGGCCGACCTCGACGCGGTGCGGCCGCTGATCGACGCCTACGCGTCGCGCATCACGCACATGGGCGACGCGGGCGCGGGCCAGACCGCGAAGCTGTGCAACCAGGCGATCGTCACCGCGACGGTGACCGCGATCGCGGAAGCCGTCGGCCTGGCGCAGGCGAGCGGCATCGACGCCGCGCGTCTGGCCGATGCGCTGGCGGGCGGGTGGGCCGACTCGGTGCTGCTGCAGACCTTCGTGCCGCGCATGACGTCAGGCGGGCATCCACCCATGGGTGCGCTGAGCACGTTCCAGAAGGATGTCGATGCGATCGCCGACGCCGCGCGCGACACGGGCGCGGTGATGCCCGTATCGGCCACGGTGCAGCAGGTGCTGCGGCTGGGCGCCGCGCAGGGGCTCGCCGGCGCCGATTTCGCCGCGTTTATCGACATCGTCCGGCCCGGCAATGGGCGCGGGACGGCACAGTGATTGCGCGGCGGCCGTGAAGCGGGAAGCCTGAATGGCCGATGGGCCGCCCGGAGGCGGCCCATCGTGTCGGTGTCGGTTCAGCCGAGGGAGCGCGGTGTCGTGTCGCCGGCGTTCTGGCGTCCGAGGCCGCCGCGCAGGCTCGCCTTCGTGCCCGCACCAAATTCGGGCAGGATGCGCGCGCGGGCGCGGCTCGCGAACACGAGGAACCCGAAGCCGTTCGCCTCGTACCAATATCCGCCGTTCTCGAGTCCGTCGAGCGGCTGTTCGAGCGCGTTGGCGATCGATTCGATGCAGCGCTTGCGCAGTTCGGCGATGGCCGGATAGGGCGGCTGTGCGCCGCGCACACTGCACAGGAGCACGTCGAGACCGGGCAGCACATGCGCGTAGAGGACGGGTTCGTCCTGCGCACGAGCGCGGGCAATCTTGGTGTCGAGCTGCGCAAACGGTTTCGAGTGGCGCAATACCGCGAGGAATGACTCCTGGCCATCCTGCTGCGCCCGTCGACGTTTTTTCGGGAAGGACATAAACACTCGCCTCAAAAACAATTGCAAGAAATGCGGCACTTTCATGCGACCCACTCCCGGCTATGTACGCCGCATGTCGATCCTTTATAGCACACGAAAATGCTGCACTCGTGCGGTACGACGATCAATGTCTCCCGTCGACCCGCTTGCCACGATGATCGACACAGCCAGCGTCTTGGCGCCCGTACTGTCGTTTAGTCTCCATCATAGACCTGCTTTTCCCGCGCGTGCATTCGTGCGTCACAAAAAAATGAGATAAGCCTCGCGCGGCGGCGTCCGACGTGTGGCACGCGCATGAAAAAGGCCCGCATTGTGCGGGCCCGGCAGACGCAGCGTGGCGCGGTGCTCAGCGTTGCTTGAGCGAATCGCGGATCTCGCGCAGCAACACGATGTCTTCCGGCGTCGCGGCCGGCGCGGCTTCTTCCGGCTTGCGCAGCTTGTTGATGAATTTCACCATCAGGAAAATGATGAACGCGAGGATCACGAAGTTGATCGCCACGGTGATGAACGAGCCGTAGCCGAATGCGGCGACGCCCGCGGCCTGCAGGTCCTTGAACGAATCGGGATTACCCTTGAACGACGGGGGGATGGTGCCGAGCAGAACGAACTTGTTCGAGAAATCCAGACCGCCGGTCAGCACGCCGATGACCGGCATGATGAGGTCTTTCACGACCGAGTCGACGATCTTCGAGAACGCGCCGCCGATGATCACGCCGACGGCGAGATCCATCACATTGCCTTTGACGGCGAACTCCTTGAATTCCTTGATTATGCTCATGAGCGGCTTTCTCCTGGTTGGGGCGAGGGGAAGGCGTGCCGCGACGCGCAGGGCTGCGAAACGTCGGATGGGATCGGAGGCACGCCGATGGCCGCATGATAGCGAACGTGCCCCATTGCCGGTAGCCCATCTTGAAATGATTGACAAATCCGCGGCCGGCGATCCGGCGGCCGGCGCGAGTGGCAATGAAAGGAGGCGCGGCGTGAGAGGCGGGCGTCGCGCGATGTGTCGACGCCCGCGTGCGAATGCTCAGGTGTTGTCGTCGGTCCAGCCGTCGTCGTTGCTGCCGAGATCGACACCGCCGCCGCCGTTGCCGTCGCTCCAGTTCGAATTGTCGCCGCGACCGAAGTCGAAGCCCGGATCGTTGTTCTCCTGGCGCCGGCGCTGGTCGTCGACGATCACGTCGCGCTCGACCACGCGCTCGCGGCCGCCCGACATCGCTTCGCCGAGCAGCACGCCGGTCAACAGCCCGCCCATCCCGCCGCCGAAACCACCGCCTTGCTGGACCACGACGGGCGGCTGCTGTTGCGGATACGGTTGCGGGGGATACGGCTGTTGCGGGTATGGCTGTTGCTGATACGGCTGACCTTGCATGCCGGTCATGCGATCGGCTTCCTGCGCATACACCGAGCCGCTGCCGTTCGCCGGCGCCGCGGGCTGCGCGCCAGGATCGGGGCGGCCTTCGACGCGCGCCTTCACGCTCGCATGCCGCTGCTCGAGTTCGTCGATGCGATATGGCGGCACCGGGTTCTTGCCATTCGACAGTGTTTCGACGAGCGTGCGTGCATCGGTCTCGATGCCTTCGAGCTCGCCGGTGAGCGCTGCGGCGCCGGGCGCCGTCGACAGCTTCGCGTCGAGTTTCAGCGGACGAATGTCGTTCAGCACGTCGGTCGCGCGCTTCAATTGCGTGCGGCGTTCGTCGTCGGCGCGACCGTCGTCGGCCGAGCGCGCGCGCCGCAGCGTCCAGCGCAGCACCAGCGCGATGATCGCGATGATCAGCGCGATGCCGATCCACATGCCGGTCGACGGACCGTGTTTCGCGACCGGCGCCGCCGGTGCGAGCGATGACTGCAACGAACCGGTCTGCGTGGCCGACGGTGTGTTGCCGCTCACGCGCGCGGCGTCCGCGCGGATGCGCGATTCGGTCTGCGCGAAGTGCGACGCATCAGTGAAGCGCAGTTGCGGATCGAGCGATTTCGCCTGCTGCAGTTGCGCGAGCGCGTCCGACGCGCGGCCTTCGCGGTCCAGCACCTGTGCGTACAGGTAGCGCGCATGCGCGTTGTTCGGATGGGCGTCGATGACTTGCGACAGCTGCGTGTCGGCGCGCTGCCAGTCGCGCTGTGCGATCGACTGCTCGACTTGCTGCAGCGACGGGACTGCAAATGCGGCGGACGACAGCAGCAGCAGCAGCGAGAAGCCGAGTGCGGCGAGAGATTTCTTCATGGTCGAACCGGGCGCGAACGCCCGTCTCCTGACGATCGATGCGCGCCGCGAGCCGGGCGGGCCGCGGCGCGGTTGCCGTTACTGCGCGGGCGTGTCGAGCTGCTTCTTCAGCGCGGCGAGGCGGTCTTCCACCGACGGGCCCTTGTTCAGCGCGGCGAGCTTGTCCTCGAGCGCCTTGCCGCTTGACGTGTCGGCCGAGTTCAGGCGGGCGTCCGAGCGCGCGTTCTGCAGCGCGACCTTGTCCTCGAGCTTCTGGAAATCCTCGGACAGGTTCTTGCCGCCGATGCCGCCGAGTGCGCTTGCCGCGACATCCTTCGCCTGCGCGATTTCGTGCTTCGCCTGCAGGATGTTCGAGCGTGAGTTCAGGTCGTTGCGGCGCTGGCGCATGTCGGCGATCTGCCCCTTCAGCTTGTCGACCGACGGTTCGAGCGTCGTCAGCTCGGCCGCGAGTGCATCGCGCTCGGCTTCCGCGTTCGATTGCGCCGCGAGCGCCTCGCGTGCGAGTGCTTCGTCGCCGGCCTGCAGCGCGCGCTTCGCGCCGTCTTCGTACTTCTTCACCTTGTCGTCGGCCGCATCGCGCTTGCTGCGCTGGGTCGCGACTTGTGCCTCGATCTCGATCAGCGAATTCTCGGCACGGCCGATGCTGTCGTCGAGCTCCCGCACGATCTGCCGTGCGTCGCGCGACGGATCCTGTACCGAGTCGGCCGCATCGTTCAGCAGGCCTTTGATCGTGCGCGAAATAGAGTCGAAAAGCGACATGAAATCCTCCGTGGTTGAAAGGTGCCGCGTGAGCGGCAGTACCCGTCGCGAATCGGTTCCGACCCGCGTGAGCCGGCGGATATTACACCGCCGCCTCCTTAAATACGGCTTAAGCGCTGGAGTTCAAGCGCCATGCGTGCGCCGTATTCGAACCTTTCGCGTTTGAAAGCCACGCCGCGGCACGCGCCGGGCTGCGTGTCCATGATAGGCGGAGCATGCCGCCAATACGTTCTGCAAATCACGACCGTGCGGGAATTTTTACAAAAAATCGCGAAGTCAATCGGTCGATTTCATTAAAATGCGCTGTCACGTCGCGGGAACGGATCGCCGCGCGGCGCGGTCTGTCGACGTGACAGTTGCCACGATGCACCCACTCTGATTCATCCGCTTGCATTTCCGCATGCGTCCGAGGGCGCCACGCCGCCTGCCATTCCGACATGCCAATTATCAAACGACCGTCTTCTTCTTCCGACCGGAACGAACCCCACTACACATTGCGCCGTTCGCCGTCGGGAGCCTACTACCCCGATGACGACAACGGCGACGACGATCGCCGCACGCAGCGCCGTGGAGGCGGGGGCGGCGGCGGCCGCTCGTTCGGTTCGCGCGTCGCGCTGTGGTTCGTCGGGCTGTTCGCGACGCTCGCGATCGTCGGCGCGCTGATCGTCGGCTATGCACTCGTCGTGATGGCGCCGCAACTGCCGTCGCTCGATGCGCTGACCAACTACCAGCCGAAGGTGCCGTTGCGTGTGTTCACCGCCGATCACGTGCTGATCGGCGAGTTCGGCGAGGAGCGCCGCAGCCTCGTGCGCTTCCAGGACATTCCCGACGTGATGAAGAAGGCCGTGCTCGCAATCGAGGACTACCGCTTCTACGAACACGGCGGCGTCGACTTCCTCGGCATCCTGCGCGCGGGCGTGGCCGACCTGATGCACGGCGGCGCGCGCCAGGGCGCGAGCACGATCACGATGCAGGTCGCGCGCAATTTCTTCCTGTCGAGCGAGAAGACCTATACGCGCAAGATCTACGAGATGCTGCTCGCGTACAAGATCGAGAAGGCGCTGACGAAGGACCAGATCCTCGAGCTGTACATGAACCAGATCTACCTGGGCCAGCGCTCGTATGGCTTCGCGGCTGCCGCGCGCGTGTATTTCGGCAAGGACCTGAAGGACATCACGCTGGCGGAAGCGGCGATGCTCGCGGGGCTGCCGAAGGCGCCGTCCGCGTACAACCCGGTCGTCAACCCGAAGCGCGCGAAGGTGCGTCAGGAATACATCCTGAAGCGCATGCTCGAGATCGGCTACATCACGCAGCCGCAGTACGACCAGGCGGTGAAGGAGGAGATCCACGTGCGCACGCCGGGCAACCAGTATGCGGTGCACGGCGAATACGTCTCCGAGATGGTGCGCCAGATGATGTACGAGCAGTACAAGGACGAAACCTATACGCGCGGGCTGACCGTCACGACGACGATCAACTCGGCCGACCAGGAAGCGGCGTACCAGGCCGTGCGTCGCGGCATTCTCGATTACGAGCGCCGCCACGGCTATCGCGGGCCGGAAGCCTCGATCAACCTGCCGGCGGCCGGCGACGAGCGCGACGAGGCGATCGACGACGCGCTCGCCGATCATCCGGACAACGGAGATCTGCAGTCGGCGGTGGTGCTGGCGGCCTCGCCGAATGCGGTCGAGGTGCAGTTCGTCGGCGGCGCGACGACGACGATCGGCCCGGCCGGGCTGCGCTTCGTGTCGGCCGCGCTGAGTCAGCGCGCGAATGCCACGCTGCGGATCAAGCCGGGTTCGATCGTGCGCGTGCTGAAGGACGGCAAGACGGGCTGGCAGGTCGTGCAGCTGCCGCAGGTCGAAGGCGCGCTCGTCGCGATCGCGCCGCAGGACGGTGCGATCCGCTCGCTCGTCGGCGGCTTCGACTTCAACAAGAGCAAGTTCAACCACGTGACGCAGGCGTGGCGCCAGCCGGGCTCGTCGTTCAAGCCGTTCATTTATTCGGCTTCGCTCGACAAGGGCCTCGGACCGGCGACGATCATCAACGATGCACCGCTGTACTTCCCGCCGAGCGTGCCGGGCGGCACCGCGTGGGAGCCGAAGGACGACGACCAGCCGGACGGCCCGATGTCGATGCGTACCGGCCTGCAGCGTTCGAAGAACCTCGTGTCGATCCGGATCCTCGCGTCGATCGGCACGCAGTACGCGCAGCAGTACGTGACGCAGCGCTTCGGCTTCGATCCGGCGAAGACGCCGCCGTACCTGCCGATGGCGCTCGGTGCGGGCCTCGTGACGCCGCTGCAGCTCGCAACCGGCTATGCGGTGTTCGCGAACGGCGGCTACAAGGTCGATCCGTACCTGATCGCCGAAGTCGACGACGCGCACGGGCAGGCGCTGCAGAAGTCGCAGCCGGTGGTGGCCGGCGGCACGGCGCCGCGCACGATCGAAGGTCGCAACGCGTACGTGATGAACAGCCTGCTGCACACGGTCGCGACGGCCGGCACGGGCGCGGGCACCAACGCGCTCGGCCGCAGCGACCTGCAGGGCAAGACGGGTACGACGAACGATGCGAAGGACGGCTGGTTCGCCGGCTACCAGCAGTCGCTCGTCGCGGTGGCATGGATGGGCTTCGACCAGCCGAAGAGCCTTGGCAGCCGCGAATTCGGCGCGCAGCTCGCGCTGCCGATCTGGGTGAACTACATGCGCACCGCGCTGAACGGCGTGCCCGAGCAGCAGATGCCGATGCCGGACGGCCTGACGACGGTCGACGGCGAGCTGTACTACGCCGATCGCACGCCGGGCAACGGCTTCGTCGGGAGCGTGGACATCAACCCGGCCGAGAACGCGATCAGCGCGAACGACGCACTTGGCTCGGCCGGCACGGCCGGGCTTGCGCCGCCGCCCGTCACGCAGCAGGAGAAGCAGCAGATCATGGACATGTTCGAGAACAAGTAAGCGATACGCGGATGTTTCGCATGCGACGGGCGCCTTCGGGCGCCCGTTTTTTTTGCCTGTCGTCGTGGTCAGCCGGGGAGGGCGATTCGGAATGGCGCGCAGGCCGGGACGCACGTGATGCCGACCGATTCCTGCCGTTGGCGCGCGCGGTACGCGTGCCGGATCGCCGTGAATCGTACGTGCATATCGGCAGTATCGTCGGCGACGATACGGACCACGAAACTCGCTTCGCGGATGATCCGGCCGGTGCGGCGAGCCGTGCGATGGCCGCGGCGGCGCCACCCCGCGGCACGTGTGCTCGGCGTCGTCGTCTGCCTATTTCGCGTCCGGCACGCTTCGCGCGGGTAAAACGCTGCGCGCTCAACCACTTGCGTGCTTGTCTGGCGGGTTATCAACAGGGCTGTCAACATAAACTGGGGATAACCCGGAGCACCTTGCGCAGGTTCAGTGCTGCAGTTTCGCGTGCGCGAGATGCATGCCGAGTGTCGCGGGGTCGGTATTCGTGCCCGACAGCAGCACGCCGACGCGCTTGCCCTGCAAGGTCTCGCGCAGCGGGCCGAGCAGCGCCGCGAGCGCCGCTGCGCACGCCGGTTCGACCGACAGCTTCAGGTGCGAGAACAGGAACAGCATCGCCGCGCGCAGCGCGTCGTCGGACACCGTGACGATGCGGTCGATGTGGCGCCGGCACAGCTGGTAGCTGTATTCCTCGGTGTGCGGCGCCATCAGCGAATCGGCGATGGTCTGCATCGCGCTCATCTTGATCGTGTGATTCGCCGCGAAGCTGCGGCACATCGCGTCGGCGCCTTCCGGCTCGACGCCGTACACGTGCACGCGCGGATTCGCGAGCCGCAGCGCGGTCGCCATGCCGGCCGCGAGCCCGCCGCCGCCGATCGGCACGATCACCGCGTCGAGATCGGGCGTCTGCGTCGCCCATTCGTAGCCGAGCGTCGCGGTGCCGAGAATCGTGTGATAGCCGTTGAACGGATGGATGAAGAAGCGGCCTTCCTCGGCCTCGATCCGCCGCACGAGGTCGAACGCCTGCGACGCGCTGCCGGCCAGCACGACTTCCGCGCGGTACTGCTTGCACTGCGCGATGCGCGTCGGGCTCGCGGTATGGAACATCACGACCTTCGCACTGCTGCCGAGCCGCATCGCCGCATACGCGACGGCCGCCGCATGATTGCCGGCCGAGACACACGTGACGCCGGCGTTCTTGCGTGCTTCGTCGAGTGCCAGCAGGTGCGTGAACGCACCGCGCGCCTTGAAGCTGCCGCTCGCCTGCAACAGTTCGAACTTGAAGTTGACGTGCGTGCCCTCGAGGGACGGCAGGTCGGCGCGCTCGAACACCGGCGTGCGCGCGACCCACGGCGACAGCGCGAAATGTTGCGCGGCGATTTCGTCGAGCGTCGGAATCGGCTCGCCGTCGATCGTCGTATGGGCAGTGCCCTGTTGTTCAGTCGACATGACGTGGCGGGTGGCGGGGGTGGGGCCGGCCCGCACACGCAGGCCGGCGTGGCGGGGGGCAGTCAGTGTGCGTCGACCGACATGCTGCGGATGAACTTGCGCAGGAACTGCTCGCAGGCGGCGAGCTGCGCGAGCTCGACATATTCGTTCGGCTTGTGCGCCTGCTCGATGTTGCCGGGCCCGCACACGACGCTCGGGATGCCCGCGCGTTCGAACAGGCCGGCCTCGGTGCCGTATGCGACCTTGCGCTTGTCCTGGTCGGCCGTCAGCGCGCGCACGAGCTGCGTGATCGCGGCCTGTTCCGTTGCGTCGAGGCCGGGTGCTGCCGCGATCTTCGAGAACTCGATCGCCGCGTTCGGATGTTCGCGCAGCATCTGCGGCAGCAGCGTTTCCTGTGCATACGCTTCGATGCGCGTGAAGATCTGCTCGGGATCGAGCGTCGGCAGGTTGCGGAACTCGAAGTCGAACCGGCATTCGGCCGGCACCGTGTTGATCGCGTTGCCGCCCTGGATCGTGCTCGTCTGCGCGGTCGTGAACGGTACGTCGTACAGCTCGTCGAACGGGCCTTCGGCACGGAAGCGCTCGGCGATGTCGCGGATGTGGCAGATGAGGCGCGCGGCGTATTCGATCGCGTTCAGGCCCTTCGGCGTCAGCGACGAGTGCGCGGCGTGACCGCGCACGCAGCAGCGGTACGCGTTGATGCCCTTGTGCGCGATGATCGGCCGCATGCTGGTCGGCTCGCCGACGATGCAGCCGGACGGCTTCACGCCGCGCTTGACGAGATCGGCGATCAGCAGCGGTGCGCCCGCGCAGCCGATTTCCTCATCGTAGGACAGCGCGAAATGAATCGGCTTCGCGAGCTTCATCGCCTGCATCTCGGGGAGCAGCGCGAGCGCCGTGCCGATGAAGCCCTTCATGTCGCAGGTGCCGCGGCCGTACAGGCGGCCATCGCGGATTTCCGGCGCGAACGGGTTGCTGTCCCACTGCTGGCCGTCGACCGGCACGACGTCGGTGTGCCCCGACAGCACGATGCCGCCGTCGGTCGAGCCGTCGTGCGCGGGCACGGTCGCGAACAGGTTGGCCCAGCCTTCGCGCGGATCGTGTGTGAGCGTCGACACGATGCCCTTCGCGGCAAGCGCGTCGCGCACCGCTTCGATCAGGCCGAGGTTCGGTACGCGGCTCGTCGTGTCCATCGACACCAGCTGCTTGATCCAGGGCAGGCTGACGAGCGAAGCGTCGCCTTGGTCGGCGGCGGACGGCGCCGTCGCGTCGAGAGTGGACATGGCAAAACTCCGTCTGAGGAATGGGAAAATCATACTCAAAAACGCGTCGGCCCGCCTTCGCCGGCCGCGATGCGGTGCAGCATCGCGGCCGCGTCGTCAGCGTGCCGCGCTCGCCGCGTCGGCGCGCGGCGCGAGCGCGCGCAGCGTTTCCTTGATCGTCGACACGCGGATCGCGAGATCGGGCGAGCGCGTCTCGATGCGCAGCTTGTCCTGGCCCGCGAGCTTGATGTGCCGGTGCTTCTGCACCATTTCGATGATGCGCATCGGATCGATTGGCGGGTTCGGCTCGAACTGCAGCCCGATCGCGGCCTCGCTCGCGTCGATCTTGACGATGCCGAGCGGCTTCGCGGCCAGCCGCAGCCGATGCGTCTCGACGAGTGCGTGCGCCTGCGGCGGCAGCTTGCCGAAGCGGTCGATCAGCTCTTCCTGGATGCCGTCGATCGCGTCGCCGTGCTCGCAGTTCGCGAGACGCTTGTACAGCGACAGCCGCTCCTGCACGTCCGCGCAGTAGTCGGCCGGCAGGATCGCGGGCGCATGCAGGTTGATTTCCGTCGTCGCGGCGAGCGGTGCGGTGAGGTCGGGCTCCTTGCCGTTCTTCAGCGCCTTCACCGCGTCGTTCAGCATGTCGGTGTACAGCTGGAAGCCGATCTCGTGGATCTCGCCCGACTGCTTGTCGCCGAGCACCTCGCCGGTGCCGCGGATCTCGAGGTCGTGCATCGCGAGATAGAAGCCCGAACCGAGTTCCTCCATCTGCTGGATCGCCTCGAGCCGGCGCTGCGCCTGCTTGGTCAGCGACTGCGGATCGTGGACCAGCAGGTACGCATACGCCTGGTGGTGCGAACGGCCGACGCGGCCGCGCAGCTGGTGAAGCTGCGCGAGGCCGAACTTGTCCGCGCGGTGCATGATGATCGTGTTCGCGCTCGGCACGTCGATGCCGGTCTCGATGATGGTCGTGCACAGCAGCACGTTCGCGCGCTGCGCGACGAAATCGCGCATCACGCGTTCGAGTTCGCGCTCGTGCATCTGGCCGTGCGCGATCACGATGCGCGCTTCGGGCACGAGTTCCTCGAGCATCGCCCTGCGGTTCTCGATCGTCTCGACCTCGTTGTGCAGGAAGTACACCTGGCCGCCGCGTTTCAACTCGCGCAGCATCGCCTCGCGGATCACGCTTTCTTCCTCGCGGCGCACGAAGGTCTTGATCGCGAGCCGCTTCTGCGGCGCGGTCGCGATCACCGAGAAGTCGCGCAGCCCCTCGAGCGCCATCCCGAGCGTGCGCGGGATCGGCGTGGCGGTCAGCGTCAGCACGTCGACTTCCGCGCGCAGCGCCTTCAGCGCTTCCTTCTGGCGCACGCCGAAGCGGTGTTCCTCGTCGATGATCACGAGGCCGAGGCGCTTGAACTGCACGTCCGACGACAGCAGCTTGTGCGTGCCGATCACGATGTCGACGGTGCCTTCGTTGATTTGCGCGATCGCCGCATTCACTTCCTTCGTGGTCTTGAAGCGCGACAGCTCGACGATGCGCACCGGCCAGTCCGCGAAGCGGTCGACGAAGGTCTGCGTGTGCTGCTCGGCGAGCAGCGTGGTCGGCGACAGCAGCGCGACCTGCTTGCCGCCCATCACCGCGATGAACGCGGCGCGCAGCGCGACCTCGGTCTTGCCGAAGCCGACGTCGCCGCACACGAGGCGGTCCATCGGCTTGCCGCTCGTCATGTCGCCGATCACGGCCGCGATGGCCGCGGCCTGGTCGGGCGTTTCCTCGAAGCCGAAGCTCTCCGCGAACTTCACGTAGTCGCGCGGCTCGAGCGCGAACGCATGGCCCTCGCGGGCCGCGCGGCGCGCGTACAGGTTCAGCAGCTCGGCCGCCGTGTCGCGAATCTGCTGCGCGGCCTTGCGCTTAGCACGCTCCCACTGGCCCGAGCCGAGCGCGTGCAGCGGTGCGCTGTCGGGATCGGCGCCGCTGTAGCGCGAGATCACGTGCAATTGCGCGACCGGCACGTAGAGCTTGCTGTCGCCCGCGTATTCGAGGTGCAGGAATTCGGTCTCGCCTTCGCCGAGATCCATCGACACGAGGCCCATGTAGCGGCCGATTCCGTGCTGCGCATGGACGACCGGGTCGCCGACCTTCAGCTCGGACAGGTCGCGCACCATCGCGTCGACGTTGCTCGCCTGTTCCTGGCGGCGGCGGCCCGCGCGCCGGCCGAGCGCGCCGTACAGCTCGGTTTCGGTGACGATCGCGTAGCCTTCGCCCGGCACCGCGAAGCCGCTCGCGAGCGGCGCGACACCGAGCGCGAACGGTGCATCGCTTTCGAGCCAGCCCGCGAAGTGATCGTTCGACGCGGGGCGCAGGTGATGCTCGGCGAGCAGTTGCAGGATCGTTTCGCGGCGGCCGGCCGATTCGACCGTCAGCAGCACGCGCTTGCCTGACGATTCGACGAACGTGCGCAGCGCGGCGAGCGGATCGTCGGCATGGCGATCGACCGTGAGCTCGGGCAGGCCCGTCGCCCAGCCGCCGGCCGGCTGCGCGGGCAGCACGACGCGCGCGAACGGCTTCGCGAACGCGAAGAAATCCTCGTCGGACAGGAACAGGCGCTGCGGCTCGAGGATCGGCCGCTCGCGGTCGTGCGCGAGGAACGCGTGGCGCTGCTTCGTATCGGCCGTGAAGCGGCGGATCGACGCTTCGAGATCGCCGGTGAACACGAGGTGCGCGTCCTGCGGCAGGTAGTGGAACAGCGTGGCCGTCTCGTCGAAGAACAGCGGCAGGTAGTACTCGATGCCGGCCGACGGCACGCCGTTGCCGATGTCCTTGTAGATCGGCGCGCGGCTCGGGTCGCCTTCGAAGGTCTCGCGCCAGCGGCTGCGAAAAGCCGTGCGCGCGGCTTCGTCGAACGGAAACTCGCGGCCGGGCAACAGGCGCACGTCGCGAACCGGGTAGAGGCTGCGCTGCGTATCGGGATCGAACGCGCGGATCGAGTCGACCTGGTCGTCGAACAGGTCGATCCGGTACGGCAGCGGCGAGCCCATCGGGTACAGGTCGATCAGCGAGCCGCGCACGCAGTATTCGCCGGGCCGCACGACCTGGCTCACGTGTTCGTAGCCGGCCAGCGTGAGCTGCGCCTTCAGCTTCGCCTCGTCGAGCCGCTCGCCCTGCGCGAACGCGAAGGTGTACGCGGCCATGAACGACGCGGGCGGCATCCGGTACAGCGCGGTGGTCGCGGGCACCAGCAGGATGTCGCAGCGGCCCTCGCCGAGGTCGTGCAGCGTCGCGAGGCGCTCGGAGACGAGATCCTGGTGCGGCGAGAACGTGTCGTACGGCAGCGTTTCCCAGTCCGGCAGCAGGCGCACGCGCGCATCGGGCGAGAAGTAGCGGAGTTCCTGCGACAGCCGCTGCGCGTCGACCGCGTTCGCGCAGATCACCGCGAGGAGCGGGACCGCGGCGCGGTTCTCGGCGAGATAGCGGGCGATGGCGAGTGCGTCGGCGGAGCCGTGCGTGCCGTCGAAGGCGAACCGCTGGCCCGGTTTGACGCGGGCGACGGGCGAGGCGAACGGGATGGAAGCGTTGTCTGGCATAGGGACGGCAGGGGTGGCGGGCACGGGCGCGGCGCGGTGCGCCGGTCGAGACGAAAGACCTATTATAAAATCCGCTTCTCGATTTCATCTTTCCGGCGTTTCCACTTCGTGACTCCCCGACTTTTCGCCCTGATTCCTTGCGCCGGCACGGGCAGCCGCTCCGGTTCGGCCGTGCCGAAGCAATACCGCACGCTGGCCGGCCGCGCGCTCCTGCATTACACGCTCGCCGCGTTCGACGCGTGCAGCGAATTCGCGCAGACGCTCGTCGTCCTCGCGCCCGACGACACGCACTTCGACGCGCGCCGCTTCGCGGGCCTGCGCTTCGCGGTGCGCCGCTGCGGCGGCGGCTCGCGGCAGGCGTCGGTGCTCAACGGGCTGCTGGGGCTGGGCGAATTCGGCGCGACCGACCAGGACTGGGTGCTCGTGCACGACGCCGCGCGCCCCGGCATCACGCCGGAGCTGATCCGCACGCTGGTCGCGGCGCTGAAGGACGATCCGGTCGGCGGCATCGTCGCGCTGCCGGTGGCCGATACGCTCAAGCGCGTGCCGGCCGGCGGCGACGCGATCGCCCGCACCGAGTCGCGCGACGCGCTGTGGCAGGCGCAGACGCCGCAGATGTTTCGCATCGGCATGCTGCGCGACGCGATCCTGCGCGCGCAGCGGGAAGGGCACGACCTGACCGACGAGGCCAGCGCGATCGAATGGGCCGGTCATACCCCGCGCGTCGTGCAGGGCAGCCTGCGCAACTTCAAGGTCACGTACCCGGAAGATTTCGCGCTCGCCGAAGCGATCCTCGCGCGCGCCACGAACGCTTCCTGACTTTCACCTCATCTCACACCGGAATACGCATGGATTTCAGAATCGGACAAGGCTACGACGTGCACCAGCTCGTCCCGGGGCGCCCCCTCATCATCGGCGGCGTGACGATTCCGTACGAACGCGGCCTGCTCGGCCATTCGGACGCGGACGTGCTGCTGCACGCGATTACCGACGCGCTGTTCGGCGCGGCGGCGCTCGGCGACATCGGCCGCCATTTCTCCGATACCGACGCCGCGTTCAAGGGGGCGGACAGCCGCGTGCTGCTGCGCGAGTGCGTCGCCCGCATTAAGGCGGCCGGCTTCACGATCCAGAACGTCGACAGCACCGTGATCGCGCAGGCGCCGAAGCTCGCGCCGCATATCGACGGGATGCGCGCGAACATCGCGGCCGATCTCGGGTTGCCGCTCGAGCGCGTGAACGTGAAGGCGAAGACCAACGAGAAGCTCGGCTACCTCGGCCGCGGCGACGGCATCGAGGCGCAGGCCGCCGCGCTGCTGGTGAAAGCGGGCGCGTGAGCGCCTAATGCCGGTTTGACGCCGGCCCGAAGCGGCGCGCAGGTTGCGCCGCCGCAATGAAAAATGCCACGCGTTTGCGTGGCATTTTCGTTTCTGGCCCGGGGCGGCGGATGCGGCGGATGCAGCATCGACGGGCCGCCGCACCGCGCTGCCGGCCGCGCGGTGCGCTTACTCGCCTTCGGCGGCGATCACCTGCGCGGCGGCGTTGATCACCGACGCGATGCGGCCGACGTCGCGCAGCTGCGTCGTCGTCATCCCTTGCTCGTTCTTCAGCAGCGCATAGTGCGACTTCACGCAGAAGTGGCACTTGCCGACGATCGACGCGGCGAGCGCGTACATCTCGAACCGGCGCTTGTCGACGCCGCCGTGCGACGCATACGCGCCCATCCGCAGCTCGGCGCGCTGCGTCTTCAGGTCGGCGTCGTCGGCCATCTCGACATACGGATACCAGGTGTTGTTCATCCCCATCAGCGCGGCCGCCGTCAGCACGGCGTTCGTCTCTTCGGGCGACAGCACGCCGGCTTCACGGATCGTCTTCACGAGCACGGTGCTCTTCGCCGCGACCGCCGCCGCCAGCGCCACGCCGACCGCATCGTTGCCTTCGAGCGACGAGCGCGAGATCGTGCCGTCGAGGTTCAGGCGAATGTCCTTCGCGTAGTCGGGGATACGTGCCTTAATCGAGTCGATGAATTCCATTGATATCTCCTATGGGTTGGCCGTTAAAAAAGCCCGCAGGCAGGACGTGCGCCGCGGGCTTCGTGCATCGATGCGCTTACAGCGTTGCGCCGCCGACTGCACGGTTGCACGGGCACAGTTCGTCCGTTTGCAGGCCGTCCAGAATGCGCAGGACTTCTTCCGGGCTACGGCCGACGTTCAGGTTGTTCACCGAAACGTGCTGGATCGTGTTGTCCGGATCGACGATGAACGTCGCGCGCAGGGCCACGCCGGCTTCCTTGTCGCGCACGCCGAGCTGGTCGATCAGCTCGCCCTTGACGTCGCCGAACGAGTAGTGGTTCAGCTTGTCGAGGTCCTTGTGCTCACGGCGCCATGCAAGCTTCACGAATTCGTTGTCCGAGCTGCCGCCGAGCAGGACGGCGTCGCGCTCTTCGAACTGCTTCGTCAGCTTCGCGAACTCGACGATTTCCGTCGGGCACACGAACGTGAAATCCTTCGGATAGAAGTAGATGATCTTCCACTTGCCCGGGAACGACGCTTCGGTGACGGTCTCGAACGCCGACTGGCCGTTTTCCTCGTGATTGTTGAAGCCCGGCTTCGCGGCTACGACGGTGAATGCTTCGAGTTTATCGCCCACGGTTTTCATGCGGATACTCCTGTGTGAGTTGGGAAGAAGACTGAGTCAAGCTACCTCGGTGCTGCAACGTTGATGTGACAGCATGCGAAGACTGTAACACTATTAGACGAGCGATTCAATAGATTTTGACTAACGATTCCCATAGTTTTTTTCAACCGCAGCGATAGTGTGACGCCCAAGCGGCATGCGCGAACGCGTCACGCCGTCGCACGCGCCTTGCCGGCGCCGGGGAATTCGAGCGTGACTTCGAGGCCTGCGTCGGGGCTGCGGTTGCGCAGGCGCAGTGCGCCGCGATAGCGGCCGACGAGGCGCAGCACGATCGCCATGCCGAGCCCCGTGCCGTCCGCCTTGGTGCGCGCCGTGTCGACGCGGTAGAACGGCCGCATCACGAGCGGCAGCTGGTCCTCGGGGATGCCGGGACCTTCGTCGCTCACCGACAGCTCGACCCGTGCGTGCGACACGCGCGTCTCGAGCGTGATGCGCGACACGCCGTCCTGCCGGCTCTGGCCGTATTTGCGGGCGTTCTCGACGAGGTTGCCGATCACGCGGCGCATGTCGGTCTCGTCGGCTTCGATCACGGCGCTCGGCGCGAGCCGCGTGCGGATCTCGACGCCGTCCTCGCTCGATACGCGCGCGGCGACTTCGTGCGCGATCGACGACAGGTCGACCGGCTCCGGCTTGCGCTGGGACGGACGCGCGTAGTCGATGAAGGCCGCGATGATGCGGTCCATCTGCTCGATGTCGTCGACCATCGCATCCTTGGTCGCCTGGTCGGACGGACTCATCTCGGTCTCGAGCCGCAGCCGCGCGAGCGGCGTGCGCAGGTCATGCGAGATGCCCGCGAGCATCAGCGCGCGATCGGCCTCGAGCTGTTCGAGGTCGCGCACCATCTGGTTGAAGCTGCGGTTGGTCTCGGCCGCGACACCCATCCCGCGCTCGGGCAGCAGCTCGGGAGTCTGGCCCGAGCCGATCTGGCGTGCGGCGAGCGCGAGCCGTGAGAACGGCCGGTTCACGAGGCTCGTGATGAACGCGGAGCCGAACAGCGACAGCGCGAGCGCGAACAGGCCCCAGCCCGCCCACTGCAGGCCCGTGACGCTGTCGAGCTGGTCGCGGTCGAGCGCGACCCAGTAGTCGTCGTCGTCGATCTTGAAGCTGATCCACACGCCGGGAATGTCGTTGACCGACTGCGCGATCACGGTCTCGTCGCCCAGCCGGCTGCGGATATCGTGTTCGATCAGGCGGTTCAGCGATTCGTCGGGCTGCAGCTTGAACTTGTCGGTTTTTTCGCGCGGGTAGACGCGCACGCCCTCGTTGCTCTCGAGATCCTGCAGCAGCGCGCGCCGCAAATCGGGATCGGAATAGAGCAGGGCGGTGCGCGTGAGCTTCACGATCGCGACGAGCTGGAGCGCGACGCGCTGCGCACGCGGCTCGCGCTCGATCACGCGAAAGCTCTGGAACCACGCGGCGAGACTGACCGAGATCAGCAGCGCGATCAGCAGGAAGGTGCGCCAGAACAGCCCGCCGAACGCGAGCTGCAGGAGGCGCCGGTCGATACGCATGGGACGGGCCGAGGACAGGCGAAACCGGAAAGGAAAAAGATCAGGCGGCGCCGTCCGGAATGAACACGTAGCCGAGGCCCCAGACAGTCTGGATGAAACGCGGGCTGCCCGGATCCGGTTCGATCAGCTTGCGCAGGCGCGAGATCTGGACGTCGAGGCTGCGGTCGAACACTTCGTATTCACGGCCGCGCGCGAGCTCCATCAGCTTCTCGCGCGACAGCGGCTGGCGCGGATGACGCGCGAACACCTTCAGCACCGAGAATTCGCCGGTGGTCAGCGGAATTTCCTGGCCCGACTTCGTCAGCGTGCGCGTCGCGAGGTTCAGCGAGAACTCGCCGAACTCGAACACCTCGGTGGTTTCCGACGGCGCGCCCGGCAGTTCGGCCGGCGCCTGGCGGCGCAGCACCGCGTGAATGCGCGCGACGAGTTCGCGCGGGTTGAACGGCTTCGGCAGGTAGTCATCGGCGCCCATCTCGAGGCCGACGATGCGATCGACATCCTCGCCCTTCGCGGTGAGCATGATGATCGGCGTGCGATCGTTGCTGCCGCGCAGGCGGCGGCAGATCGACAGGCCGTCTTCGCCCGGCAGCATCAGGTCGAGCACGAGCAGGTCGAAGCGCTCGCGCACCCAGAGCTTGTTCATCGCAGTCGCGTTCTCCGCGACGTATACGTTGAAACCCTGCTCGCCGAGATATCGGCGCAGCAGATCGCGCAGGCGCGGGTCGTCGTCGACGACGAGAATCTTGGAGGGGTTTTTCGTTTCCATGAGCGGCATCTTATCGCGAATGGGAAATCACGCACGGTTGCGTAATTTCGCGCGTTACAGTCCGTTACAAAATTTACCCGTAGTGTCGCGCGGAGTAAAGGCAGGCTATAGAGATTCCTTTACTCGAAGCCGAAATTCGGTAGATACTCCCCTGCACTCCATCTTTCATCTTTGTACACCCGAATTCCGCAGGGTTTTTCAAGTACCAGAGGTAACCGGTTGCCGCGTGACGAAGCGAACAAATCGACCAGAGAAGCGAGGACGGTCATGCGATCTGCGCGGATTGCACTGATGCTGACGATCGCACTTGCCGGTCCATATGCGTCGAACTTCGCGTATGCGCAGCGCCCCGAGCCGGGCGCATCGTCGCGCAAGCTGCAGCGCGGCAAGGCGCCGCAGTCCGACCGCGCCGCCGACACGGCGGTCCGGTCCGCCGTGCCTCCCGATCTCGATCAGCACCGCCGCGACGGGCACATGACGCCCGAGGAACGCCACCTGCTGCGCCAGCACATCGAAGACGCCGTTCGCGAGCTGTACAAGCGCTGACACGCACGCGTGCTCGCACGGCAACGAAAGATTCCGTAGCAATTTTCCCGTCAACTTTCGCATGCGTGCTGCCGTTGAACCTCCATCCGCACCGCCGGTGCGTTCCGGGAGTCCACGACGATGAAAGCGAACGCTGCCGCCCCGACATCGCCCGCCATGCAGGCGCCGCTCGACGCCGACGATGCGCTGTTCTTCCTGAGCCGTACCGGCTTTTCTCCCGCACCGGCCGAGGTCGCCCGCATCGTCGGCATGACGCGCGCGCAGGTCGTCGCCGATACGCTCGGCAACGTGCGCCGCGACCCCGTGACGCCCTGGCCCGACTGGGTCGCCGAGTTGCCGCCGACCCGCGCGCAGCGCCAGGCGCTGACCCCCGACATGCGACGCGACGAGCAGCGCGAACGCAATCGCCGCTACGATGCATTGCGCGCGGCGTGGGTCAACGAGATGGTCGCGACGCCGTCGCCGCTCACCGAGCGCATGACGCTGTTCTGGCACGGGCACTTCACGTCCGGGCAGGACAAGGTCACGTATCCGCAGACGATGGCCGCGCAGCATGCGCTGTTTCGCCGCGAGGCGCTCGGCAGCTTCGACACGTTGCTGCATGCGGTCGCGAAGGATCCGGCGATGCTCCAGTATCTCGACGGCGCGAGCAATCGAAAGGGACGCCCGAACGAGAATTTCGCGCGCGAGGTGATGGAGCTGTTCACGCTCGGCGAAGGGCACTACACGCAGCACGACGTGACCGAAGCCGCGCGTGCGATGACCGGCTGGAGTGTCGATCCCGATACGCTGCGCTTCGTGGCGCGGCCCGAGTGGCACGACACGGGCGACAAGACGATACTCGGCGAGACCGGTGCGTTCGACGGCGACGGGTTTCTCGACATCCTGCTGAAGCGGCCCGACACCGCACGCTTCATCGCGGGCAAGCTGTGGCGCGAGTTCGTGTCCGATACGCCGGACGCTGGTGCGCTCGAGGTCGTGGCCGAACGGTTTCGCGCGAGCGGCTACGACATACGCACGGCGCTCGCCGCGCTATGGTCGACCGACGCGTTCTGGGACCCGGACAATCGCGGCGTGCTCGTCAAGTCGCCGGCCGAGTTCGTCGTCGGGTCGGTGCGGCTGTTCGACGTCGCGTACGGCGATCCGCAGATGCTCGCGAACACCGTGCGCACGCTCGGGCAGAACCTGTTCTATCCGCCGAACGTGAAGGGCTGGCCGGGCGGCGCGATGTGGATCAACAGCACCACGCTGCTCGCGCGCAAGCAGTTCGTCGAACAGCTGTTCCGCGCGACCGAGGCGGCCGGCATGCGGGCACCCGCGCATGCGATGGCGCAGCCGTTGCCGAATGCGCGTGCGCATGCGATGCCGGTTGCGGACACCGCCTCCGGCGCCAGCATGCCCGGTGCCGGTATGCCCGGTGCCGGTACGCCCGGTGCGTCGGTCAAGCCGGCACGCGGCGGCCTGCGGTTCGACCTCGAGCGCTGGCTCGCGCAGTATCGTGTGCGGCCCCAGGCGCGCGCCGGCTTGTCCACCGAGCTTCAACTGCAGCACGCGGTTCTGGCGGTGTCGCCGGTCGCGGCGATCGATACGGACTCGACCGGCAGCGCGTATCTCGAGGCATTGCTGATGGATCCGGCCTATCAACTGAAATGACCGAAACGACGACGAACAGGCGCGCTGCAGCGGTGGCCATGCCGCGCGGCGAACCGAAGGATGCACGATGAACCGACGTGATTTTCTGACGCTCACGGGCGCCGCGGCCGCGGCGGGCGTGTCGTTGTGGCAGCCGGCCGCGCAGGCGGCTTCGATGCCCGCGGCGGGGCGGGCCGGCTATGCGAACGTGCTGATCCTCGTCGAGCTGAAGGGTGGCAACGACGGCCTCAACACGGTGGTGCCGTATGCGGATCCGCTCTACTACCAGTTCCGCCGCGGCATCGGCATCAAGCGCGACCAGGTGCTCCAGCTCGATGCGCATACGGGGCTGCACCCGGCGCTCGCGCCGTTGATGCCGCTGTGGCGCGACGGGCAGGTCGCGATCGTGCAGGGCGTCGGCTATCCGCAGCCGAACCTGTCGCATTTCCGTTCGATCGAGATCTGGGATACCGCGTCGCGCTCGGACCAGTACCTGCATGAAGGCTGGCTCACGCGCACGTTTGCGCAGGCGCCGGTGCCGCCGGGCTTCGCGGCGGACGGCGTCGTGCTCGGCAGCGCCGAGATGGGACCGCTCGCGAACGGCGCGCGCGCGATCGCGCTCGTCAATCCCGCGCAGTTCATTCGCGCGGCGCGGCTGGCCGAGCCGTCGTCGCTGCGCGAACGGAACCCGGCGCTCGCACACATCATCGACGTCGAGAACGACATCGTGAAGGCAGCGGACCGGCTGCGCCCGCGCGGCGGCATGCGCGAGTTCAGGACGGCCTTTCCGGCCGGTACGTTCGGTACGTCGGTGAAGACCGCCATGCAGGTGCTCGCGGCATGCGAAGCGTCGGGGCCCGGCGCGCAGGACGGCGTCGCGGTGCTGCGGCTCACGCTCAACGGGTTCGACACGCACCAGAACCAGTCGGGACAGCACGCCGCGCTGCTCAAGCAGTTCGCGGAAGGGATGGGTGCGATGCGCGACGCGCTGATCGAGCTCGGGCGCTGGAACCAGACGCTCGTGATGACGTATGCGGAATTCGGGCGGCGCGTGCGCGAGAACCAGAGTAACGGCACCGATCACGGTACCGCCGCGCCGCACTTCGTGATGGGCGGCCGCGTGGCCGGCGGGCTGTACGGTGCGGCGCCCGCGCTCGGGCACCTCGACGGCAACGGCAACCTGCCGGTCGCGGTCGATTTCCGTCAGCTGTATGCGACCGTGCTCGGGCCGTGGTGGGGGCTCGATACGACGCGCGTGCTGCAGCAGCGCTTCGACACGCTGCCGCTGCTGAAGGTGTGATGGGGGTCGTGCGTTGCAGCGCGGGTCAGCGGCGGCGCGCGGCGCGCCATGCGATCCACAGCTTGCGGATCGGCGTCAGCGCGATGCGCTGGTGCAGCACCTGGTAGCCGTCGCGCTCGATTTCGTCGAGCAGCGCGCCGGCCAGTGCGATCTGCGCACGCAGCGTGCGTTGCGCGCGGCGTTCGGAGGCGGGGATCGCTGCGTCGGCGGCGGCGAGCGCTTCGCGCGCGCGGGCCGTCTGAAACTGCAGCAGCTCGGTGAAGGCCGGGCTGTAGCGGCGGTTCAGCAGGTCGGCCGCGGTCACGTTGTAGCGTTGCAGTTCGTCGATCGGCAGATAGATGCGGCCATGGCGCGCATCGTTGCCGAGCTCCTGCACGAATTGCGCGAGCATCAGCGCGCGGCCGGCATCCGCGGCCCACGGCTGCGGCTCGGCCGGATTCGCGGCGCTTGCGCGCGCGACCAGCGACGCGAAGGTGCTGCCGACCTGCGCGATGTAGCGCTGCAGGTTCGCGAAATCCAGGTAGCGCGCCTGTTCGAGATCCATCCCGTAACCGTTGACCAGCGTGCGCAGCGCATCGGCTTCGGCCGCGATCGCCGGGTGATGCTGCGCGAGTGCCTTCGTGACCGGGTGCGACGGTTCGCCGGCGGCGAGCGCCGCGAGTTCCTTGTGCCACCACGCGAGCTTCGTGTGTCCGACGGTCGGGTCGCTGGTTTCCTTGACGGTTTCCTCGAGTTCGCGGCGCAGCGCGAACAGGGCGGTCAGGCGCGGTTCGGCGGCGAGCGGCGCCTGGCGCAGCGCGTAGTAGACGCTGGAGCCCGCGGGGGCGGCCTTTTGCTGACAGTAGTCGTCGAAGTTCACGGGTGGGATCGTGGCGGAGGCGGGTTCGGGGGCGCGTGCCGGCGCGTGGCCGGCACGTCGAGCGCGGCATTCTAGCACCGCTGTCCGGCGGGCGCCGGCGGGGCGAGACAACGCCGCACAGATCGGGTAGAATCTCGCGCTCGCCTGATCGGGCGTGCCGGTTTTCGGGCCGGCATGAAGTCCGGGGCGCGTGGAGAATGCATCTTGCGTGCCGCGCGGTCAGGTGACGGACAATACGCGTGAGTGGCGAAATTGGTAGACGCACCAGGTTTAGGTCCTGACGCCCGCAAGGGTGTGCCGGTTCGAGTCCGGCCTCACGCACCACATATCCTCCCAAGCAGGTTCAGGTTTGGAAAGAAAGCCCCGTCAGTCAAGTACTGACGGGGCTTTTTGTTTCCAGCGTTGCCTGGCGTTCGATTGATGCCCACGGAATCGGGGACATCGAAATACCCGCATGCCCGGACGCCCCTTGGGGGGGTATCGCATCCACGGCAGGGAGAAACGGATGGCCGTGGGAATCCGTTATCAACCCATCGCAACTGATTCGTACATTAACGTTGATGCGCCGGCGCAGACGCGCTTCGGTGGCCCATCAGCGTCCTCAAGATATTCTTGCCGGGGAGTTCGATCGTCCTGTATGTCAACCACGACAGCGCGATCGTCGCGACGAAAAAGGCGACGAAGAAGCTGCGGCTGCTATATGGCAACTCGTGTCCGGATGCGACGCCCAGGATGTGCACAGCGAGTTGCATCGGAAAATGCACCAAATAGATCGAATATGAAATGGAGCCGAGGAACACGAGGGGAGCAAGTTTGAGCACCTTGTTGACGACCGTCCCTCGCATCGACCCGACAATCAATGTCGGGAAGCAAACCAGCGTAACCACGATGTCCAGACCACTCGAAAATCTGGAGCTGGCGCAGTAGTAAAGGAAGCACGCGGTCGACGCAACTGCAAGGAGGTCATAGACGGGTTTCGGAATCGAGATCTTGTCGAACACGTCGTTGATGCGTAACAGTGCGACGCCGATACAGAAGCCGAACGTCGCGCGGAAAATGTCATTGTCGATGCCGAACAGGGTCGTGTCGCTGATCAGGCCGTTGCGAAAGATGGCTGCGAGCGCGACCACGAATCCAGTTCCCACCAGAATGGCGGACAGCCTTTTCCGGGTCGAAATGGCCGCAAGGAAGGCGATGTTCACTACGAACTCGGCAGAAATTGACCACGATGGCGCGTTGAACGAGAAGCCCCGCTCGAGTCCGGTTCTGTTGAGCAGCAGCAGGTTGAGAACAAATTCCCGCTTGTCGTTGTAGATGTAGGTAAAAGGTGGCGAGCTGAGGCGGTGCACCAACGCCCATTGCATGACCGCGACAAGGCACAGCATGACGAAGTGCAATGGATACAGGCGAGCGATTCGATCACGAAGATTCGACGAGAAATTCGGTGATCGCTTGTCATTCCAGTAGGTGCGAGCGAGCACGAACCCGGAGAGCACGAAGAAGAAGTCGACGAGCAGCAGCCCGTGGCCATAGAACGGGGCCATCAGGCTGGGAAACGGAGACGCATGAAAGTGGTTCGTGTAATGCCAGGCGATTACGCCGATCGCTGCCAATGCCCTAAGGCTATCTAGTTCGTGTAGCCGTTCGTTTCCGCTCATCGCACTATGGACTGATGTTGAATTTGCGCGATTGTATCCGAGAGAGGATTAATCTCTGGAGCGCAAACCCGCGGCTACCAGGGTGCGATCCCGAAACCATGCGCCCGCGGAGCCTGTGAACGCTTTCCGGCCGAACCGACCGGCTTGCTGCTTGTCCCGATAAGCGCGCCGCACCTGACAAAAGAAAGCGTCGCGCGTCGCCCAACCGCAGCGCTTTGTCGTTTGACGCGTCTAGTCCCAGAAACTCCGCACCGCGACCGCCACGATCACCGGCACCGAAAACACCAGCGGAATCGCGAAATACTGCGCTTCGCGATCGACGATCCAGCTATAGATCAACCACGCCACGCCGATCGCGAACGTAATGAGGCCGACCAGCACGGCGGCGATATTCAGAGCCAGCTTCGAAGGCTGGCGGCGCGCTTTGTCGTTGGTGTCGGGTTCGCGCGGAGACGATTTCATCTGACGAGGGGCCTGGCAGGTGTAAAAGCACAGGAAACCCCATCCGCACCGATCGCGCAAGGGCCGGCGCATGCCGGCCCCGTATCTTGTGTGAAGGCCCGTTACAACCCGAACGACGCCGCCAGTTCGTCGAGCAGCTCGCGCTGGAACGCGACGAACCGCTCGCCCGGCTGTTGCGCGATCGCGAGGTCGAGCATCGGATCGGCGACCTCGGTGCGCATGCCGGCCAGTTCCTCGACGATCGCGAGCCCGCAGAACGGCACGTACGCCTCCGAATACCCGCCTTCATGGACGATCACGAGCCGCCCGCCGCAGTGGCGCTGTGCTGCGTCCTTCACCGCCCGCGTCATGAACCGGTAGCTGTCGGTATGCAGCAGCATGCGCGCGAGCGGATCGACCGCGCTCGCATCGAGGCCGCTCGCGACGACGATCAGTTCCGGCCGGAACCGTTCCAGCGCCGGCAGCACGATCCGCTCGAACGCATACGGATACGCGTCGTCGCCGCTGCCTGCCAGCAACGGCACGTTCAGGTTCGCCCCGACGCCCGCGCCTTCGCCGCGGTCGCCGCCGCCGCTGTAGCCGGGCGGAAAGCAGCGGTCCTGATGCAGCGAGATCGTCAGCGTGTCCGGATCGTCGTAGTAGATCGACTGCGTGCCGTTGCCGTGATGCACGTCCCAGTCGATCACCGCGACGCGGCCGATGCCGTGCTTCGCGCGCGCGGCCTCGATCGCGATCGGAATGTTCGCGAGCAGGCAGAAGCCCATCGGGCGATCGCGCAGGCAGTGATGGCCGGGCGGCCGCGACAGCGAGAACGCGTTGGCCGCATGCTCGGCGACGACGGTGTCGATCGCCGCGATCGCGAGGCCCGCGGACAGCGTGGCGATCTCGTAGCTGCCCTTGCCGAACGGCGCGAGATCGCCGAGGTCGCCGCCGTGCGCATCGCTGAGCGCGCGGAACGCGTCGAGATAGCTCGCCGGATGGATGCGCAGCAGATCGCCGGTGGTGGCGGGCGCGGCGCTGCGCATGTCGAGGTGAGCGGCAAGGCCTGACGCCTGCACGAGCGACAGAAAGCGGCGCTTCGAATCGGGAGACTCCGCGTAACCGGCGCTCGATGGCGGCTGGACCCAGCCGCCGACCGGGAAGAACAGCGCGTGCGTGCCGCCGGTATGCCAGAAGGTGCGTTCGTCGGTGAAGAAGGCAGTGCGGTTCATGGATGAGCTTGACCTGTCACGGTTGGGAAGAAACGGAAGTCATGGGCGTGCGCGCGCGGCGATCGATATGGCGCAGCGCGGCGAACGACGCGATCGCGCCGGCGGTGGCGGCCGCGAACAGCGCATGCATCGTGCCGCCGGCATCGAGCAACAGCCCGGCGAGCAGCGGGCCGGCTGCGAGGCCCGCACCGATCACGAAATTGAGCGTCGCGACGAGGCGCCCGGACGTATCGATCTGCGCGACGGTCGCGAGAATGAACGGCAGCACGAACGTCCATGCGAACTTGAACGCGAAGATCGCGGCGCTGTAGCCGCTCGCATGCGGCAGCGCGGCGAGTGCGACGAGCGATGCCGCGAGCAGCGCATAACCCGCGGCCAGCATCGCGCGCCGGGCAAGCCGCCCGCCCGCGCACGATGCGAGCGCTGCGCCGGCAATCCCCATTACGCTCGCGATCGCGAGCACGTTGCCGGTCGACTGCGGATCGAGTCCGGCTTGCGCCGCCGCGCGGCTCGCGAACGTCCACACGCTGCCGATCGCGAGATAGAACATCAGCACCGCGCCGATCGCGAGCACGACGAAACGTCGTGACGCATCCGCCGCGGCGCCGCGCGCGGCCTGCGCCGACGCGGTCCGTGCACCGAGCGTCGCCGGAAAGCCGCGCGACAGCGGCGCTGCGAGCAGCGCAAGCACGGCCAGCGCGACATACAGCGCGCGCAGCCCGAACGCGGCGAACACGTGAGGCAGCACGAACAGGCCGATCGCGCCGGCGGTCAACTGGCCGACGACCCACAGCCCGTACACGCGATCGCTGTTCTCGCTCGTGGCCGCGCTGGTCATGCAGAGCACCATCAGCGAGCCGCCGCCGAGCGCGGTGACGGCACGCAGCGCGAGCAGCGCGCTGAAGCCCGGCATCCACAGCGCGGTCAGCAGGTTGCCGATACCGAACAGGGCGATCGCGCACGCAGCGACGCGGCGCGCGTCGACGCGGCCGAGCCACAGGTACGCCGGTACGGTGGCGAGGCTGAACGCGCCGAGTTCGACGAAGAAGTAGGTGCCGATCTGCGATGCGGACAGCCCGAGCTGCGTCGCCAACTGAGCGGCGACGGCCGGCGCGACGAGCAGCAGCAGCGGCGTGATGTCCGCGAACACGACGAGTGCGACGAGTGTCGAGCGCGCGAAGGGCGCTGCGCGGCCGTCGGACGGCGGTGCGGCATCGGAGCAAAGGGTTTTCATGGCGGGATCTCGCTGGACGGAATCAGAACAGGTGGTACATGCCGACCATCGCGCCGAACTGCGATGCGCCGGCAAGCGGCGTCGGGTCGTATTCGTAGACGGTCTGCGAGCTCTGGCCGCTGTTGCGCGCATAGCCGAGGTTCACGTAGGCGACGGTGCGTTTCGACAGCGCGTAGGTGGTGCTCGCGATGAACAGCGTCGGGTGGCCGATCGCCGGCGTGTGCGAATCGGTGTGGTAGACGCCCGCGTTCAGTCCGATTCCGCTCGCGGTCAGGTAGCGCGCGCCGCCCCAGACGATCGTGCGCGCCGCATCGAGGTCGCCGCTCAGGCGTTCGACGCCCGCATAGACGGTGAGCGGCAGTGACGCGAATGCATAACGTGCGGCGAGCGTGCCGAGCTCGCGGCGGCGCGCGGACGCGTCGTCCGCGGCGGATGCGTCGCCGTGCGCCTGATGCAGCACCGCGCTGACCGACAACCCGTTGCTCGTGTACTGGCCGCCGAGTTCGAGCACGCGCCCGGCGCGCGCGTTGCCCGCGACGCCGGCCGTTGCCGCGAGGGCTTCGACATCGAAGCCGGCGAACGTCGGCGACTGATACTTGATCGAGTGGTCGATGAAGTTCGCCGTCATCGGCACGATCACGCCCTGGCCGCTGTACGACGCGTACCACAGCGGGTCGTAGAACAGCGTCTTGTCGAACAGCACGCTGAATTGCCGGCCGAGCGTGACGGTGCCGGCCGGGCCCGCGACACCCACGTACGCGCCGCGGAAGAAGGCATAGCCGGGGGCGGTCGCGGTGCCGTCGTTGAGGTTGAGGCCCTGTTCGAGCTTGAACAGCGCGCGCCAGCCGCCGCCGAGATCCTCGTGGCCCTTCAGTCCGATCTGCGAAGGCAGGATCCCGTAGTTCTGCAGTTGCACGGCCGCGTGCCGTCCGTCGGCATGCGTCAGGTACTGCACGCCGCCGTCGAGCGCGCCGTACAGCGTGAGGGTCGATTGCGCGTGCGCGGCAACGCTGCACGCGGCGAGCGCCGCGGCGGCCGTGGCCGTGCGGATGAAGCGGGGTGTCATCACGTGGGGTTCTCCATACCGTCCTGCATCGTGTGTCGCCGGTGTTGTCGCGACGCAGTGTCCGTAGCGGGAAAGCGGGCGAACAGTCGTGCAGATGAACGGTGTGGAAAACCCGCGGTGCACGGCGTGGACGTGCCGCGACGCCGCGCTGCGGCGTGCTGCGAGGCAGCAACGGGTGGCGTACCGTTCAAATGGATGGGGCTGGCGTGTGTTCCGGCAGCGACGCCCGCCAAAAATGCCGGTCGCTATAATCGGCCGGTCTGCGTTGCGCGCATCAGCGGCCCGGTCGGGCGGGGGAGCGGAAAGTGAGGATCACGACGGATATCGGGCAGGATCTCGATGCGCTGCGCGACGTGCCGGCCGCGATCGTGCTCGACGAATCCGCATGGCCGGCGTTGCCGTCACGGCGGGCCGATTTCGACGGCGTGACGCGCGGCGATGCGGCGCAGCGCGAACTCGGCCTGATGCTGCTCGACCTGTACGCGGTCGCCGCGCAGTCGGGCATCGGCGAATTCGAGTGCCGCTTCTTTTCGCTGCTGCAGGCGCTCATCCCCTTCGACGCCGCGTGGACCGGCGTCGCAACGCACGTGCCGACCGGCCCCGTGATGCACAACAGCTTCCTGTATCGCCTTCCGCACGCGTTCTTCAGCGACTGGAAGCGCGTGCGCGACTGCGATCCGCTCGCGCAACGCACGCTGCTCGGCGCACACGGTCGAGCGGTGCGCCTGTCGGTCGTCGAACCTGGGTTCGACGCGCGGTTTCGCGACTGGTGCGTGAAGTACGGGCTGGCACAGTTGATGTGCGTGTGTACGCTCGATCACCGCTTCGGGTTGACGACCTTCATGTCGATCTACCGCCAGGGCCTGAATCGTCCGTTCAGCGACGACGACGCGAGCCGCTTCGAGGAAGTGATCCCGCATCTGGCGGCCGCGCTGACGATCAACCGCGCAGCACAGCTCACGCGCGAGCGCGACGACGCGGTTGCGCCGGCGGCACGCGCGCTGTGCGATAACTTCGGCGTGCTGCATCACGCCGATCACGGCTTCGACGACGTGCTGCGCACCGAATGGCCGACGTGGACGGGCCCGCGCGTCCCGGAGCCGCTGGTCGCGCATGGGCGGCGCCAGTCGGGCCAGCCGTTCATCGGCGATGCGTTGCGCATCCAGTGCGTGCCCGTCGCGGGGCTGTTCCAGATCGAGGCGCGGCCGCGCTCGCTGCTCGACCGGCTGAGTCCGCGCGAACTGGCGGCGATCCGCTATTACGGCACCGGGCGCTCGCACAAGGAGGTCGCCCAGCAGATGGCGATTTCGCCGACGACCGTGCGCCACTACCTGCGCTGCGCGTACCGCAAGCTCGGCATGCACGACAAGAGCCAGATCGCCGGCGTGCTCGGCGCGGCCGGCGGCCCGAGCGTCGACGAGCCGCCGGAGGCGGGCGGCGCGGCGCGCTGAATCGCTCGGGCGAATCGATGCTGCGGGTGCTTGCGCAAATGGTTGTTCCCGCAACCATTGAGCGTTATGCTCGTCAGCTCCCAGGAGACGGAATTCCATCATGAACGACACAAATTCAGGGTCGGTGCGCGCCGCGGTGGTCGGTGTCGGCGCGATCGGCGGATTGCTCGCGGCTGCGCTGTCGCGCGCCGGCA